>JBHHXT010000014.1:0-49628 GCA_046757165.1 bacterium
CAGGATTCGATTTTCGTGTTTTGAATTTGTTTCGGATTGCTTAGCCTGGATAATTTTGGCCAAGTAGATGGGGATAACGTCAGACCTGGTCTCTGCACGCTTTGCGGACTCTCGTGAGGCATGTACGTGGGTCTTATTGCGGTCCCCCGCGTTGATCGGTTTTTTGCATCTCATGTGCCCTGAGCAGCAGTTCTCGGCTCTTGTTGCGCTTGCCAACGTGGTTGTACAAACCCGCCAGCCGCTTCATCACCTCCTGATTCATGGAGGTGAACGCAAGGAGTGCCTCGTATATCGAGATCGCTTTGACAAACTTCTTCATCTTGATCGCCAGCCACGCTAGCTTTTCCAAATTTAGCACGTCGTTGGGTGCGCGCTTTCGTATTTGCTCGAGTAAGCGTTCAGCTTGTTCAAATTCGCCACCTTGAATCAAACAATCGCCCAGCCCTTTCATTGCGGACAGATTTCCCGGCATCCGGGCGAGCGCCTGTTTGTAACGAGAACCTGCTTGCTGGAATGATTTTTCGGCGAAATATTTGTGCCCTAAATTCATATACAGCGCCGGCAGGTCGACGTACGCCTCCAGCGAGATCTCGTTGACCGCTCGCTGTTTCTTTTCTGCCAGCGCGATGGCCGCTTCCAGGCACTCGATCTGCTTTTGGTTGTCCTTTAGGTGGCCATAAATTTCAAAGAGGAGAAGGTAGGAGGTGGTTTGCTTCTTCGTTACGGCGAGCGCCTGCTCGGCGAAGCGAACAGCCTGCTCGTGCTCCCCGGCCCGCAGGTGAATTTCCGCGAGATTGTTATGAATGCTGCAACGGATGTCCTTCGGCAGGTTGCCGAGAGCGAGCGCCTGGTGCAGGTGAGTGCGGGCCTCATCATAGCGTCTGCTCAAGATGAGATTCTGCGCGAGCGTGAAATGCCAGTACGGGTTCTCAGGCTCATCGTCAATTTGTTTCGTCAGCAGTCTGTAGTTGCGCTGGCTCTTTTCTATCATCTCCGCCTCTTCTTTCGCATAGCCGAGATGGTGTAGCAGAATATTCGAGAATCCCTCCCTGCCGTTTAGCGCCATCACCGATGGCGAAAGCTGCTCATGAATTCGTCCAGAGTAGCGAATGCCCGGCAAATTCCGGAACAACCGGTGCGCGCGGCTGATATGCCCTTTCTTGTGCCCCCCGGCTTTCGGACTGTCGATCAGCACGTTGACGCATAGGTTCGATCTGTCGTTCAACCATTTCCTGAATTCACCCTTGCTGTCCGGGTCCAACCGTTCGTCCGCGTCGATCTGGAAAATCCAGTCGCCGGTGGCGTGCTCGAGACTCTCGTTGCGGGCAGCGGAAAAGTCATCGTTCCAGACATATTCGAACACCCGGGCGCCGTGCTCTCTCGCGATCTCGACGGTTCGGTCTGTAGAGCCGGTGTCCACGACGATGATTTCATCCATCACCTCGAGCACACTCTGCAAACAGCCATGCAAATAGGTTTCCTCATCCTTGACAATCATGCAGAGAGAGACTGTTCGACCTCGTTTCATGCGTTGCATTGGTGTTGTCGCGCAGGCATCTTGCCTGCTTTCTTGATTCCAAAAAGACAGCGTCTTCCCCGGTTACGTTGTGGCAATCTCCCTGGTCTTCGCGCCCTCTTCCCGCATCTTCTTCAGCACCCTCGCGTACGTCCGGACAGCATTGGTAAAATCATACCAGAATGTTTCGTTTTTCTCATTGACCTCCGGGTTGTTCCGCGCCAGCTTGATCGCCTGGTCGAAAGAGTCGGCTGCTTTGGCCCACTGCTTCAGATCGACATGGATGTACCCCAGGTCCACAAAGCCAATCCAGAAATTCGGATTCGAGGCGACAGCTTTGGTCATCCAGTCGATCGCGCGCTCATCCTGCCGCTGTTTCCGGTAGATCTTGCCGAGAAAATGGTACACCTGGTAGAGATAGGCGTCTGCTGAGCTTCCGAAGAGATTGAAAACAGGCCGCTCCGAAAGCGCCTGATTTTGTTCCAGGTAAGCTTTGAATACTTCTTTGGCTTTCTCGAGCTGCCCTTCTTTGTAGTAGGCCAAACCAAGAAAGTAGTGAGGGTCCAGGTAATTCTCGTTCAGGGCGATGGCACGTTCACAGTAGGTCTTGGCTGCTGTCAGGTCATTCTTTTCATGGCTGATGAGCGCAAGGTTGTTCAGCGTCATCAGAAGCAAATGCTGCTTGCTCAGATCGTTGGGCTTGATTTTTTCCAGCGCGCGTTTGCCAAAAGATTCAGCGAGTTCAAACTGACGATTGCCGAGATGCATCATGCCCAGATAAAATAGGGTGGTTACGCTCTCTGGGTTTTCTTGCAGGCGGCGATACAGAATCTCAGCATTGCGTCGTCGCTTCTCCAGCATGTAATCCGTCTCTAAATTATACCCATGATGCAAGAGATTGATGTCGACTGCGATGACCTCCCCGCTTATTTTCAGCACCTCATGGATAGGATTTTCATAAATGAAATCGGGGCGATTCTTGAACATCCGCACCAGGTAGTGAACAGAAGGTTTGTTTTCACCGAACGCACTCGACACGCGGTTGTGCAGAGCCAGGTAGGCGCCGTTGCATTTGTCCTGGTGAATCACCTCCCGTACTTTGTTCTGGTCCTGCGGGAACAACTCCTCATCGGCGTCCAGTTGGATGATCCAATCTCCGTTCGCCTGCTGGTTGGCAAAATTGCGCGCCGCGGCAAAATCGTTTTGCCAGCGGTAGGGATAGACTTTTGCCCCAAAGGATTCTGCTATCGCGATGGTGGCGTCCTGGGAGCCGGTGTCGACCACCACGATCTCATCGGCGACAGCTTGTAGACTCTTCAGACAGCCGGGAAGATGCTGCTCTTCGTTCTTGACGATCAGGCAGGCGGAAAGGGTGACATCTTCAGCCCGGGCGACTTTTTCTATTTGCTGCAAATAATTATCAATTTCCGGGCGGCGATAGTTGTGGTTTCGTACCCTCTGGAGATGGTCAGCCGCTCTGTTAAACCGGCACAACACCATCTGGATGATCCCCAGCTCAAACTCTGATTCAGGGTGTCCCGGGTTGAGCTGCAGCGCTTGTGAGAAGCTGGCCATGGCATCCGCATAGCGCTGCTGCGATGCGTGGATCATGCCCTCCAGGTAATGCAGGTCATAATCGTCAGCATGTGCCGACTTCAGCCGGCGCAGCGTTTCGTGTGCTTCGTGCACGCGCTCCTGTTTGAGCAGCCGGACGATATTCTTTTTCTGTTTACGATATCTGTTGTGCGGCGGGAGAGCCATGTCCACACAGTCGGCCTATTTTGCCTTTGTTGCAAGCTTTTCCAGCCCCTCCTTTGCGGTCCCATTCTCTGGTTCGATGGTTAGCACTTTTTCGAGCAAGAACCGGGATGACTCGGCGTCCCCCGCCTGAGCATAGAGGTCGGCCACGGTCAACAACGTCTCCACGTCGTTGGGGTGGGCCTGCAAGATGGTGCGGAAGGTTTTGATCCCGTTGTCATAATCTTCGTTTTCGATGTAGACATCCGCCAGGTTTTTTTGTGCCTCCAGGAATTCTGGTTCGATATCCACGGCTTTCTCGAAGGCGCTGATCGCCGACTCGCGGTCGCCGAGGTAGGCAGAAACAATTCCGAAACTGTTCAAGATCTGTGCGCTGACCTCCTCGAGGCTCAGGGCCTGTTCAAAGTACTCCTTTGCTTTCTCGTAATCTTCCCGGTACTGGCAAATGATGCCAAGCCCGTACATGGCCTCCAGATTTTCCGGCTCGTCCCGCAAGGTTTCCTTGTAGCTTTTTTCGGCTTGATTGAATTGTCCTTGCTGTAGCAGGAGGCTGCCCTGCAAGAGCTGGACTCTATTGTAGCCAGAAATAGATTCAGTCATGTTCGTAACTCCCTTTAACTAACAAAATTGACTAAGCTGGTTTGGATAATATCCGCCATCGCCTTGAGCCCCGTGGAAATGGCGTTCTTAATGATCTGTGAATTGACCACGGCTTCAACAATGTCCGAATCCTGAATCTGTGAAACAGCATCCGCAAAATTGATATTCTCGTTCTCGATAATCTTTTCGGTTGAACTCAGCCGGTTCTGCAGAATGCCCAGCTCCGATTGATTTGAGAAGGTCTGCTCGATGGCGCTGGTCAGGTCGGTCACAGTGGTCTGAACCGCAGCCGTGTCGTTGCTCTCCAACCCTTGCTTTAGATTGACCATCGCGGCGAAAATATCGACCCCGCCTGAAGGGTTGAAAATCTGGTCGCCCGTTTTGTTGTAGGTGATCTCGGTTTCGAAGCCAATCTTGCCTTTGATGCTCTTGTCGTTGCCGTTGTAGGTAATCGTGTCGTCAGTGCGCGTGTAGGGAGTTGTGCCCGTTGTCAACGTTCCGGCAAAAATGTGGCGGTTCTTGTATTTCGTATTGCCGGCATCGAGCAGCACATCGATGAGCTGGTCAACTTGTTTGGCGAGACTCGTGCGGACTTCTGAGTCCAGCGTTCCAGATGCGCCCTGCACGGCAACGTTCTTTGCCTCTTCCAGGGCGTCCGTCACCTGTTCCAGCGCGGTGTTGGCATTAGTCAGAAACTCGTTCATGAGCGTGATATTCTTCTTGTACTGCTCGTTGCGGCTGATGAGCACCTTAAAACGGTCGATTTGCACAACACCGGTGGGATCGTCAGAAGGCCTTCTCACCTTTTTCGTGGTGGCAATATCCATCTGCAACCGTGCTGAGACCGCTCGATTTCTTTCGATGGCGGACAGCATGGTCCTTGCCATCATTCTGTTGGTGATGCGCATTGTTTGGTTTTCCCAGCCGGGGGAATTATTCTCATACCATATTCAAGACCGACTGCGTCATGTCATCGATGGTCGTGACCAACCTGGAAGCGGCCGTAAACGCCGTCTGCGATTCTATCATCACCGTCATTTCCTCGTTCAGAGAGACGCCTGATACCGACTCGCGTGTCAGCTCCAATTTCTCGACCGTCAGACTAAAGCTGCTTTCCAGAAGACTCGCCTCCTGCGACTCGCTCCCCACCGTTGAGATCAACGAATTATAGAAGTCACTGAAGGTGAACTGGCTATCACTCATCGTCAACTTGTCTTGCAGATCTGAGAGCGCCAGAGCGGTGTTGTTGTTCCCTGGCTCATCGGCTGCGTCTGATGCTGCGATCAGGTTGGTGTTGTTCATCACTTCGGTGCTGAGCCCAAAATCAGCCGCTCCGGAGGAGTTGCGATCAAAGAAATTGATGCCGGTAATGCCATCCAGGTTATACCCGGCGGCATGGACGGTGTTGACCTCCAGGGTCAGCGTCGCGCTAAGTGTATCTAACTCGCTGATATAGTTCACCACGTTGCTATCCCGAATATCGAGAATGCCCTTGAGCTTGCCATCTTTGATTTGCGCGATGCTGTCATCCCTGGCAAAGATCACGGCCGGGCCAGGATCGCTATCTGATTGCACTGCCAGCCCAAGCTCTTCGGCCTGTGTGTCTGCGACCAGCATTCGACTGGCGACGGCAACATTGATGGACCCTGAGTCGCTCTCAAAAGTCTTGACATCGACAAGCTCCGACACCTGGTCGACCAACGTGTCCCGTTTGTCTCTCAAATCCGGCGCCTGATGGCCGTTGACTTCTGCGTTGACGATGCGTTCGTTCAGTTTGGCGATTTCGGCTGTCAGGCGGTTGACTTCATTGACACCGTCCTGAAGCTCTTGATTGAGCTGCTGCTGGTAGGTGTTCAGTTGACGGTGAATCCGGTTGAATGTGCTGGACAAGGTGACAGCCTTTTGTTTGACCACCGTGCGCGCTGCCGTACTTTCCGGGTCATTGGCGAGGTCCTGGAAGGAGTTGAAGAACTCTTCCAGATTTCGGTTCAAGCCAAAATCCGAGGGCTCGTTAAAAATCTCTTCAACGAACTGGAGCGCGCGGCTCTTAAACTCATGTTGGTGAAATGACGGTCTTTCGCTCATCAACTGCTGGTCGATGAGGGTGCTGCGAATGCGCTCGATTTTCTCGACCTCGACGCCGGATCCGACGTATCCTGTGCCAAACTGAGAGGGCCTGGATGATGCAAGTGTGATCCGCTGGCGCGAATACCCCTCAGTATTGACATTGGCGATATTATTTCCAGTGACACTCATGGCCGCCTGGTGCGCATCCATCGCACGCCTGGCAATTCCCAATATTCTCATCAAGTCAGACATTTTGGTTACCTAAACAACATGATCCAATACATTCATCTTTTGAAGACCCTTTCTAAGCTTTCCATCCTTTCGATAAACTTTGACGGGATCACTGCTTGTCAGCAGCACCTCCATACTTTTTTCGATGAAGTTGAGCGAGTGATTCAGCAGGAACTGGTTGTTTTTGTTCATGTGCTGAATCCTCTCCACCAGGTTGCGCAGCAGCTCGCGTTGTTCCTGCAACCGTTTGGCGTAACGTTTCTCGACTTTTTCGATAATCTCGCTGAGTTTTGGATTCAGGTTTTCCATTTCAAGCTGCTTTGCCAGTGTTCGACTTCGCTTGATTCTTTCGGATTCCAGGGATTTGGTTTCGCTGGCGAGCTCGGTCTCGTTTTCGACGCTGACATTCAGGCGCTCGATTTCGCCTTCTACGATGGCTCGCTGTTTTTCGTGCAATATTTCTAACAAACTGCTAAATGCATGGATCTCTTTGGCTATGATTTCGATCAACTCTTCGACAATCGCTTCCATTCTACATTTCTCGATAGTTCAGGAGAACCTTGTGGACGTATCGCTGCGTCTCCTTGTAGGGCGGAATCTCTCGGTATTTTTCCACCGCCTGAGGGCCTGCGTTGTAAGCGCTCAAGGCCAGCACCAGGTCGCCATTAAACCTGTCCAGCAGCATGCGCAAGTATTTTGCGCCCCCAAAAACATTTTGCCTCGGGTCAAATCTGTTCCGCACCCCCATCGAGGTGGCTGTGTTTTTCATAAGCTGCATCAGCCCGACCGCGCCTTTGCGAGAGACCGCATCCGCTTTGTACCCGGACTCGACTTTTATGATCGCATGCAGGAGCTTTGCGTCGAGTTTGAATTCCTCGGCCGCCTCTGCGATAATGGCACGGTCCCAATTGTACGAAACAGTTGGCCGGGAGGCCTTGCGGATTGCCCGAAGCTTGTAGTCTGCTAGCGTTAGACCTGTCATGCCGCTCTCCTGTTTTTGCGTGAGGCTTGTAATTAATATATCGGAGAGCGGCAGCGCTCCCTTGCCAGCAATCGCTTTGGCAATCTCCTGATCAAACATGCCGGAATAAATGTCAGCAGATAGCCCCTTGCCGAAAATTCCTGACTGCGGAATGCTGCGCCGCATGCCACGTAGAAGCTGGGCAATGAATATCGCTTCAAAGTCCTGAGCCGCCTGCTCGAGCTTTTGAATATCCTTCTCCGAAAGCCCATCTGGGCGCGTTTGCCCGGCTTGCGTCTCAATCTTTGTCCTGTCTGGTTGTGCTTCTTTTGCGTTGCTTATTTCCATTGACTAAAGCGTGTTGGTTCGCCCATCCCGAACATCACACGTGGAGCCCGGAACGGGAAGTTCACATGACCACCAGCTCTGCCTGCAATGCGCCTGCCTCCTTGATCGCCTGAAAGATGGCGATGATGTCGCGCGGTTTTACCCCGAGCTGGTTCAGCGCTGAAGCGATATCGCTGACGGTCACGATGTTTTTGATGACGACGTTTCTCGCTTTTTCCTGATCAACCGAGGTGGTGGAAATACCATCGATAACCGTGTTGCCGCGCTGACTGAAAGGCGCCGGCTGCGAGATGACCGGAACGCGTTTTGTGTGAATCGTCAGGTTGCCATGCGAGACCATAATTTCTGCTATCCTGACATTCCCGCCGGCGACAATCGTCCCGGTGCGCTCGTTGATCACCACTTTGGCAACGCGGTCTTGCTCCACCTGCAAGGATTCGATCTCGGACATGAACTTGACCATGTCCCCGGGTCGGGTGATGGTCTTCGGCCACTCAATGGCCACGGTTGCGGCATTGACCGGTGTGGCCAGGTGGGCGCTGAAGAAATCGTTGACCCGGTCTGCGATTCGTACCGAGGTCGTGAAGTCCGGTTTTCTGAGCATCACGCCGAGCGGTTGCTGCATATCGAACTGAAATGCCAGCTCTTTCTGCACAATGGCGCCGTTTGGCACTCTTCCCACAAGCGCGTAGTTCTGCCGGATTTTCTCCCCATCGCCGGTTTCAACGTTGAAGCCGCCGATGGACATCGAACCTTGCGCCACGGCGTACACCTCGCCGTCCGTGCTGAACAGAGGGGTTTGCAACAGCACGCCGCCTTCCAGGCTCTTTGCATCGCCAAGAGAGGAGACGGTCACATCTATCCGCGTGCCAGGGTTGATAAACGGTTCGAGTCTGGCAGTGGTCATCACCGCGGCCACGTTGCGAACACGCAGTCGGTCCCCCGGCACGGTGATGCCGAACTTCTCCAGCATATTGGTGATCGACTGCACCGTAAAGATGGCGCCGCTGGCGCCGCTGCTGCGGTCGCCCGTCCCATCCAGACCTATCACCAATCCATATCCAATCAGATACATGGACTGCAGTCCCTGAAAGGAGGCGATATCCTTGATCCGCGCCTGCCCGAACGCCACCGCCGGAGTCAGCACCAGCATCACCGCAAGCAAACCTTTTCTTCTAACTCTCATACCGTTGTTCTAATCGTGCCTATTGGCCCTGTTAAGTTTCTTGTCTTTCAGTTGCTCATCACTCCTAAGAGGAGATAAGCCGATGCCGTCATACCGGCCATCACCATCCAGGTTGTCCAGCGGGCGACGACAGATGGCTTGCCTAATTTGTTCATCAAACCGGCTTTCTTGTAGGAAATCTCGACATTGGCCAGGCTGTACGAGAAGATGATGTTGTCCGATGTAATATCCTTCTGGCGAGCCATTCCCTTCACCTGCAGCAAGTAGGCCTCGCCGTTCACTTCCAGTCGGCGCCTGCCCTGTAAGGTCAAGTTCCCGTTCGGCGCGATTTCTGTTACGATGGCGGTGATCTTGCCGGTCAGGGCGTCTTTCTGCAGCGCGTCCGCTTTGCCACTATTGTCGCTTTCAAAATCGGTCTGCGCTGTGAAGAGCGGCAGGAAGCGAGTCAGATTGCCGGTGAGGCTACCGGACGCCTTGATGCTTCCCTTCTCTGTCATCTTGCTGTCCGATTGCTGGGTTCCTGAGGTCGACTCGATGATCAGGATGGTGATAATGTCACCGACCGTTTTAGCCTTGAAGTCCGTGTACAGGGAATTTTGCTTGAACCTTTCAAAATCTTGCGCCAGCAAAGGGTGGCTTGACCAGACAAGAGCGGGGGCCAAAAGGGCGAGCCCAATAAGGTTTCTCAATCTCATCTCCTGGTGTTGTTAGAAATTGACAATGACTGACTGCGAATCATGAACCACAGCCGTAAAGGTTTTCCTGGTTTCAAGGCACCTGACTCGTATCTTTTGGCCCGGATGGCCATCCTGGCGCGCAATGCCAGGCATGGTGATTTCAATCCCGCCCTTCTGGAAATGAATTTTGACCGGACTGCCGGCCGCCAGCACCGGCTGGCTCTCGATGAGAGTATTGGTCAGGATTTCGCCAGGTGACAAAATGCGTTTCGTTCTCATCCCCACCACGCCGCGAATATTGGTGTAGAGTCGTTCTTTGATTCTCGTTGTCTCCCTGCGGCTGATAGCGAGGTGAGCCGGCTTCAGAACCGTATGGCGGCCTAACCGTTCTTTGTTGACAATCACATGCTGAAAGGTGCGCACCCTTATCTGGAGGCTAACCGAAGTCTGCAATTGCTCCTGGCAAAATACGCCACACTTTACCAGTTGGCGCCCCTTCCCTATTTTTCTGGCGGATGGCAGCACGCGAACCTGGTCCCAGAGAATCCCTTCCAGCGCCTCGGGTTTGGTTTCGGAAAACTCGATGAGCAGCTCAGACTCGGATAATGCCAGGTTTTGGAGAAAATAAGCTTTGACTTGTGCGTGAATCTCTCTTTCCAGTTCACCCGAGCCTGGCATCGCCGGCGCGCTCCACAAAGCGGTCGTGGCCCACAGCCATAATACTGCAAAGCCAGGGGGTAATCCAGGAATCCTATGATTGCGCTGCCCCAAAGTCACTATCTCTTCAAGCTGTTCGCGATTTCCATCATCTGCTCAGCAGTCCGAATGGCCCGGCTGTTGACCTCAAATGCCCGCTGTGCGACGATCAACTCCACCATTTCGTTGACGACATTAACGTTGGATTTTTCCAGGTAGCCTTGCAAGACGCGACCAAAGCCATCGGCGCCCGGATTGCCCTGAATCGCATCCCCTGAAGCCGAGGTGGCTTCAAACAGATTTCCTCCGATGTTCTTCAAGCCGCCAGGATTAACGAACTTGGCTAACTCGATTTGGCCCACTTCCTGTGGCTGGGTCTCACCTTGCAGGATGACCGACACGGTACCCTCCGCCCCTATCGTGATCAAGAGAGCATCTTCAGGGATGTTGATCGCAGGTTCTACTACCAGGCCGGCGCCGTTCACCAGCTCTCCAGTGGATGAAAGCCCAAAGTTGCCATCGCGTGTATACGCTGCGGTTCCGTCCGGCCTTTGTACCTGGAAAAAACCAATGCCGTCCAAAGCCAGGTCCAGGGCGTTTTCCGTCGCCACGGCGTCTCCTTGTGAGAAGTTCTTGACATTGGCCACTGCGCGATTACCGTGGCCGATTTGCAGCTCGGTTGGCAATTGTGTGTTTTGTTGGTCTGTGACGCCAGCCGGACGAATGGTTTGATAGAATAAATCCTGAAATTCAATGGCACTCTTTTTGAAACCGGTCGTGTTCGTGTTCGCCAGGTTGTTGGCGATGTTGTCCACTCTCAGGCTCTGGGCGAGCATACCTAATGAAGCTGTGCGTAGCGCTCTTAGCATTTGAGGTCTCCGAAGTTTCTGCTGTTAGCTCACTCTGCCGATATCGTTGACCGCCAGGCGTAACAAGCGGTCCTGGTCTCGGATCATTCTCTGTCCCGTCTCATAAAAGTGAAAAACCTCCATCATCAACACCATTTCTCGCACCGGCTTCACATTGGATTGCTCCAGAAATCCCTGCCTGACGGAGACGTTCTCAGGCGGGTTGAGCGTCCCGGCGCCGTCAGCCAATTTCAGCAAATTCGAGCCAATTTTGATGAGATCCTGCGGCGCATCCGTCGTGACAATTTGCAACCGGCCGACCACGGCACCGTCGACCAGAATTTCGCCCCGGTTGTTGACGACAATCTGTGATGGCGTGTTTTTCTGCAAGTCAATTTCGATGCGGCCGCCGTCTCCCAGTACAGGATAGCCGTCGATATTCACCAGGACGCCGTCCTGACTGATCGTGAACCGTCCGTCTCGCGTCAGCGCTTCTCCTGCCGGCGATTCAACGGTGAAGAATCCGGCGCCGGAAATCGCGATGTCCAGCGGCTGTCCCGTGCCCACCAGAGAGCCCTGGGTCAAATCCACGCTGGTTCCGGATACCGGGATATGGGTCTTTGATTCAAACTTGCTGAACTGCGCTTCCTTGATTTTCTTATCCAGCTCGTTCATAAACAATTCATCGCGCTTGAACCCCGTGGTGTTGATGTTTGCCAGGTTGTTGGAGATAACCTCCATCTGCCGCATGCGCGTGACCATCGCGTGTTCGGTGATTTTGAAACGGTCTATCATTTGCCTTTGCCTTTGCCTTTCGGATGGTTCGAATCGGATCCCGGTTGCGTTCGCTTTCAGGCAACATGCATGCCACTCATCGGCAACAGAAGCAGCTCTTTAATTAACAAGTCGTTAGTGTGACTACTCAGAACGGGGAGATGAGAAGATTTCAGGGAGTTTTTACGACTCGAGCCGGGGACGCGGGAAGTTTTTACTACTGGCTCAAATATAGCCGTTTGATATTCTTCATAAACGCGACGCCATCCCGGCCTATGAGTTGTTTTCTGGCCTCCTCCTCAGAGATCTCTCCTTGTCCGGTGGCCAAATTGAGATCGTGTGCAATCTCTTTGAACGCTGGCGGAAGCGAAACCGATGTGTCGGTGTCGGAGGTTTTGATGATTGCCGACAGGGAGCCAATGAGCGCATCGAGTTTGGCCGTTTTTCCCATCGGGCGGGCATCCCCTCGCTCTTTGGTGTGAGCTGCAGCCTGGGATTGGTTTTCCACCGCTGATTTCAGGAAGTCGAGAAACTCCGGCGATGGCATCTCAGGGCGATCTGAGGTGTTGTGTCTTTGCGTTCGTTTCCTGATGTTTGTGCGCTGCAGTTTCTTTGTGCGCCGACGTCGTATGGTCAAAATCAGGACTGCTGTGTTTATGAGCAGGAATGCGCCTGCCAGGAGCCAGAAGATGGTGACCCTGGATAACCTGTTTTGCTGCCTGGCTTGGGTCTCCGGCTCGGACGGGGGGTGTGTTTCAGCAGACACCGCCTGCTTAGAAGAGTCTGGCCCGGCCCTCTGGTCAGGGCGTTTTGTGCCGGGCTGTTTCTGCATCCGGGCAAGTGGCAGCGAGCGGGCGTCGACCAATTTGGGTGTGCTTGAATCCGGACTTGCCGGTGCTGGCCCGGCCGTGGAGACGAGCCCGGGCTGCTTCTGGTCAAGCACCGTTTTCTTGCCTGGCGTGGAATGTTCCGGCCGGGCAGAATAGATATCGACAACTATTCGGTACGGCGCGAACAGCAGGCGGTGCTCGAGTCTGACCTGGCTCTGTTTCAGCTCAACCGCGACGGTCAGCCCGCGGGATGTACGCCAGAAACGAATGTGGCGGAGCAAGGGGTCGCGTGGGCCGATCTTTACGGGCCCGAAATTGCCCACACGAACAATGGACCTGGCCGCAATGGTCAACGTCGAATCCATCTTGTCCAGAGAGACGGCGTAGGGCGTCGACGCGCTCGTTTCGATGACCACGCGGGAATAGGTTTGGTGAAAACCGGTGCGGATGTCTCGTAACTCGGTGGCGAAAGCAGGGTTGAGGGAGATGAAGAGCAAGACGACAGCAGTGCAAACCGTGTTCCTGGAAACGATACTCATTATGAGACCATCGATTGTCTGGTGATGCGCATGTGGCCGGCCGAATTTCTACGCGGTCACGTCGACAAACGTCCCTTTTTCTTCATTTACAACCGTTTCCTTTTGAAGCCGCGTTTTGACAAGCCGTCCCGTCTCTTTGCCCGGTGGTGCCGAGATGAGGACCTGGTCATCGCCGACCAGGAGCCTGCGCTTTTCGTCTTTTTTCTTTTTCTTGTTTTTTGGTTGTTGTCCCTGATTGGGGATTTTCCTTTCACCGACCCCTTCAATTCTCCCTGCGTTCGGGACACCTAATGTACCACCATACTCCGTCATGGCGCTCACCTCGCTTTTAGACGTTCGACATGTGCACCTTCATGGTTTTCAGATCGTTGCGAATACTCAGAATGGCTTTGCCAAGCAAACGGCTAATCCTGGACTCTGACAGGTTCAAGACTTTGCCGATTTCCAGGAGCGTCATTTCATCGTGGTAATACATCAAGACGATGAGCCGCTGCCTCTCCGGCAGTTTGAAGATCGCTTCTTTGACCAGGTTCAAGATATTTTTTCTGCTGAGCTGCTCAAAGGGACCTGAACTGTTGCGGTCTGCGATAATATCGCTGAGACGGAGTTCTTCTCCGTCCAGGTTTTGAGTTTGGTCAAGGGAGATGGTGAAGTTGAGCTGAGCCACTTCCAGCAAGCGGTGACATTCTCGCAGATCCATGCCGAGCTCATTTGCCACTTCAAAGGCTGATGGCTCACGGCCGAACCTGAAAGAGAGGTCCGCTATAGTTTGTTCGATTTTCCGTAACTTGGCCCGGTCGCCGCGACTAATAAAATCAATTTTGCGCAAGTAGTCCAGGATGCTGCCCCTGACGCGCCAGGTGGCGTAGGTTTTGAATGCTGTATTGCGGGAGACATCATAGTCATCCAGGGCGCGCAGCAGCCCCATGATGCCCGCGCTGTGGATGTCTTCGAGCTCTGTCTTGTTGCGGACCGAGAGGTTTAATCGCGCGATGACATATTTCACGACCGGAAGGTACCGAACGATAACCTGCTCCCGTAGCGTCGGATTCTGAGACTTGACGAATTCTCTTACGAGATCCTCACTGTTCACTTGCAACTCCCATGATCTCAGCCTCAGCAGCTTTTTCGATACCTGTTTCCTTGCTGGTATCCACCTCTTTGGACGTTTCTTCGTCAGCATCGGAACCGAGGAGCAACCGCAGGGTAATGAAAAAGGCGATCAAGATAAAATAAAAGCCGACAAAAACAGTGGCGGCCCTGGATGCGCTTTCGATTACCGAGACGTTGGTCAAAATACAGTAAACAAAGGTGATGAAGGTGGCAAACAGACTGACCTTTAGAATAAGTTTCGTTAACATTAATCGATGATTAAGCGTGCGATTTCATTCTTGTCTGCTAATAGTATATCGTCCGGAACTTTTTGACCATTAGTCAAAAAGGAAATGGGCAGTTTGATTTTTTCCCCGATGTTGTAGATATTACCCAGGCGGGTGGTTTCATCAATCTTGGAGATGATGAGATGGTTGACGGGTAGGGCGGAGAAATTTTCGTATGCATCCATCAAGATATCTGAACGCACGGAACTGGCTAACACCAGATGGACTTCGTCCGGCACGGCGATGGCAAAGAAGTCCTTCAAATCCTGCAGGTGTTGCTCGTTGAGAGGGCTTCGGCCAGCCGTGTCGATAAGAATCACTTGAACCTCTTGAAGTTTTTCCAGCGCCGCCGTGAAATCTGGCGGTTCGTAGGCAATCTCGAGCGGAATCTTTGCCAGGGCGGCAAACGTCTTCAATTGTGCGGCTGCCGCGACGCGGTAGGTGTCAATGGTAATGAGACCGACCCGTTTGCGGCCATAGAATTCCGGGTGGGTCGCCAGCTTGATAATGGTGGTGGTCTTTCCCATGCCAGTCGGGCCGACCATGGAGATGAGTTTTGGTTTCCCGACCGGCACCTCGAGCTTGTCGGCGATGTGCAAGTGCCCGATTATCTCCGACTTCAGCGCCTGTTTGATTTTGGGTTCATCTTTGATGTCGGTGCCCTCGAGCTTCAGGAAGATGTTCTGTATGAGCTCCTCAGCCAGGTCCGATTCCATGCCCTTTTCTTTTTCCAGAAAGCGCCGCGTGTCTGGCAGCAGTGTCTTGTTGGAGCGGCGAATATCCTCTCGCAGATCGTCCAGGGTCGCGCTCAAACTTTTGATTTCTTTCTTGATTTCCTCCTGCTTGCCCTGCTGTTTTTCGACGATCGCGATGACTTCTTCTTGTTTCTCAACCAGGGCAGCAACATCTTCCTCGCCCGGGGTGGTTACCACTTTCGCGGCCGGCGTGGCCCGGGGCTTGACATCGGCCGGCGAATAGAAAGGTTTGGGCTGGCTCAACCGCTTGCGTTGGGGGAGGGCCCTGTCGGCCGTGACCGTGATCTCGACCAATTCGTCATCGTCGGTGTTGACCAACCCGGGCGCTTTGACCTTTCTGCTGCTCAAGACGACAGCGTCGTCGCCGAAGAAATCCTTGGCCAGCTTCATGGCCTCCTTCATGGTCGGGGCTTTGAATTTTCTAATCATAGCTTGCCAGTCCGATGCTCCCGAGGGTATTAATGGCAATGCTTGGCAACAGTTCCGAAATTGACAAAACCGTTAACTCCGGTAGAACCGGTTCAAAAAACGCTTTGATATACCGGCGAATGGCGGGGCCTGTTATCAGAATGGCTTTTCCGCCGGTAGAGAGCAGCTCCTGTATTTTGCCGGATGTCTGTTTGTAAATTTCATCCATTGCCGTTGGCGCCAGGTTCAGGTTTTGACTCGGTCGCTTGCCACCGCTGAGCTGTTCCAAGACATATTCTTCGAATCGTGCATCCAGAGTAATCGCTGTAATCTCACCCTGGTCATTGACGTTCAAGTTGCTGATGGTTTCCGTGAGCGCCATCCGAACATATTCGCTCAGCAGGTCAGGGTCCTTCGTGAGGGTCCCCCGGTCCGCCACCGTCTCCAGAATTGTTGGCAGATCCTTGACCGGAATGCTTTCTTTGAGCAGATTGCGCAGGACATTTTGAATGGCGCCCACGGTGAGCAGGTTGGGGATCACCTCATCCACGACCGCCGAATGCTCTCCCTTGAGATTGTCGATCAGGTTTTGCACGGACTGGCGGTCGAGGATCTTGTAGGCGTTCTTTTTCAGCGTCTCCATCAAGTGGGTGGAAACGACGGCGGAAGCATCCACCACGGCGTAGCCCCTCAACTCCGCTTTCTCCTTTTGCGCTTTGTTCAGCCAGTAGGCGGGCAGGTTGTAGGTTGGGTCCACGGTTTTGATGCCTTCGAGTTCGTCTTCTTCGTCTTCTGGAGTCAGAGCGAGATAGTAATCGACCATGACTTCGCCGCGGGCCGCCGCATTCCCTTTGATCTTGATGACATATTCATTCGAATTGAGCTGCACGTTGTCTCGAATGCGGATAGGCGGCACGACGATACCAAGCTCCTGGGCAATTTGTTTGCGGATCATGGTGATGCTTTCCAGCAAGTCGCCGCCCTGGTTGACATCGATGAGTGGGATGATGCTGTAGCCGATCTCGATCTCCAGCGGGTCGATGTGCAGATAGTATTCGATTTCATCCTTTTCGTCCTGCTCGGTCGGCGCTTCTTTTTCCACAACGTCTTCCTTTTTGTCGAACATTTTGTTCTGCGCCAGATAGCCGATGCCCAAATTGGTCACGCCGAGCAAGATGAACGGCAAGGTGGGAAGCCCTGGCACCATGCCAAGGATCACAAGCACGCCACCAGAAATGAAGCTGGCCCGCGGTTTGTTCAAAAATTGCTGCGTGATGGATTTGTCCAGAGTATCTTCCGAGGCCGCCCGCGTGACGATGATGCCGGCGGAGGTGGAGATCAGCAGCGCTGGAATTTGTGACACCAGGCCGTCACCGACCGTCAAGATGGTATAGGTTTCGAGCGCCTCCTGCAAGCTCATTTCGAGCTGAACGGCGCCGATGATCAAGCCGCCGATGATGTTGATGACCGTAATCAAGACCCCTGCGACCGCATCCCCGCGCACGAATTTGCTCGCGCCGTCCATTGCACCGTAGAAGTCTGCTTCTCTGCGGATGTCGGATCTGCGCTGGCGCGCCTCGGCCTCATTGATCAGGCCGGCATTCAGGTCGGCGTCGATCGCCATTTGCTTGCCAGGCATGGCATCGAGGGTGAACCGGGCGGCTACTTCCGCCACTCTGCCTGCGCCCTTCGTGATGACCACAAAATTGATGATGATCAGGATGACGAAAACTACCAGGCCGACGACGTAATTTCCTTTTACGACAAAGTTCCCGAACGCCTCGATGACATCGCCGGCGTGGGCCTGGCCGAGGATCAGCCGCGTGGAGGCGACGTTCAGGGACAGGCGAAAGAGCGTGACAAGCAACAAAACACCCGGAAAGACGGAAAACTCCAACGGCTTTTCGACATAGAGCGGCACGAGTAGAATCATGAGCGAGCAGGTAATATTGATGGCCAGCAGGATGTCGAGAAAAAAACTGGGCAGCGGGATAATCATAAACATGAGAATCGACACCACACCAACCGCCAGCAGAATGTCCGTACGCTGCTGAACAAAATGGAAGATGGACTGGCCGTCAAATGTGTTTCGTGACCCTGCCACGCTTTACCTCCGATTTCTTAGCTTATACACATAAGCAAAGACTTCCGCCACTGCCTGAAACAGTTCCACGGGCACCTCCTTGCCGATATCACACAGTTTGTACAGCGACTGGGCCAGGGGTTTGTTCTCGTAGATCGGGATATTGTGCTCCATAGCGATTTTTTTGATTTTGCGCGCTATCAACCGGGCGCCTTTTGCCAGCACCCGGGGCGCATCCATTTTGTCTGGCGCATATTTGAGCGCGACAGCGAACTCCGTCGGATTGGTGATGACGACATCCGCCTGCGGGACTTTTTCCATCATGCGCGCGCGCGCGCGTGTCAATTGCAGACTGCGGATCGCAGTCTTGACCTGCGGATCGCCTTCCGCTTGTTTTTGTTCATCCTTCAACTCTTCCTTGCTCATACGCATGTCTTTCTTGAACTGCCAGCGCTGATAGAACAGGTCGAGGATGGCCAGGACCAGGAGGGCGCCCAGGATGCGGGCAGCCACCTGAAACATGACGCGACCGATGAAGGTGATAATTTCGACCAAGCTGTCGTTGACGAGGCTGAGATAGCGATCCTGGTAACTCATCAGCGTGTCGTAAGCGATCACGCCGACGATGAGCAATTTGAACAGGCCCTTCAGGAGCTCTGCCAGGGCCTTCATGTTGAAGAACTTCCCAAAACCAGACAGGGGATTGATTTTGGAAAGGTCCGGAGTCAGCGGTTTGGTGGTAAACAGGAAGCCCACCTGAGAGATGTTGACGACGATGCCAACGATGGTGATGACCAGGACAAAAGGGCCGAGCAGTTGCACGAGCGATTTTAGACCGAGGAAGACGAAGTAACGAGTGCTTTCGATGGTTAGCGTTAAATGGCCAACTTGCTGGTAGAAGACTTCGAACCCGAAAAGCAGGTGATTGAATATCCTGGTGCTGATAAAGCTCAAGGTCATCAAACCGAAGAGAAGAATGAAAACTGAATTAAAGTCAGTACTCTTGGCGACCTTTCCCTCTTCTTTCGCCTGCGCCAGCCGTTTCGGCGACGCTTCCTCTGTTTTTTCCTGAAAAGAATCGTCGGCCATGAATGCATGCTCATGTTTCGGATGAACGGCTGGCTCGGAAGCTTACTCGAAAACTTCGACAAAGCTCCTGACGAGTTTGCCATCAAACATCTTGTCTTCATTACTCCTGAGAAACTCCAGAGCATTTTCGATGGAGTTGAGGCGACGGTGCGGCCGGTCGGAAGTCCATGCATCAAAAAAATCCGTCACCGTGATGATACGCGAATATTCGTGGATGGCGTCTCCTTGCAGCTTGTTCGGATACCCGCAGCCGTCAAACCGTTCATGGTGCTGGACCGAGGCAACGGATGAGATGCCGTCAAAGAAGCAATTTCGTACCAAATGTGTGAACCCTTTGGTGGTGTGTTCCTTGACTTTTTCGAACTCCTTGTCTTCGAGCCTCGACTCTTTGTTGACAATTCTCTCGTCGATGAACTCCATGCCAAAATCATGCAGCAAGGCAGAAATAGCCAGGCTCAACAGTTTTCTGTCGTGGAAGTTGAGTTTGCACCCCAAGAAAATCGAGTAGACGGCCACGTACACCGAGTGTTGGTACAAGTAGTCGTCCTGCCGTTTCAGCTCCATGAGATGCATCGGGCGGCGCAAGGTATTTCTGATGTGTACGAGAATCGACTCCGCCAGCGAGATTAAATCGTTTCTTGCCTGCGAGGCCTTGAGCGTTTCCTCAGATTTGAGGTTGCGAAAGATATTCTTTAAGAGGTACGGCGCTGAAACCAGAAGACGGTCCGATGTGTAATTAAACCTGCCTGCTATCTCCGTATCATCCTCATTCAGAACAAAAATACTGCGATACCCCTTTTCCTGGAAATAGTCAAGAAACCGTGGCGTTAGGGTCACGCCTTTGCGCAGCAGCAAATTTCCCGTGGCATTGTAAAGATTTTGACCCAAACGCTTTCCGACCAACGCAGGAGAAAGTTGCTCAATAATGACGCTCAATGCTCGCCTCCTCTTTTGGAGTAGTCATTTTGTCTGTAGACGGGTCAATTACTGTCAAAAAACCTCAAGAAATGTTTCACCATTCTTGGTGAGAATTGCCTGCCGTCTTGGTCATTGATGTATTGCACTGCCTCATCTATGGTATGGAGCCGCCGGTAGGGCCGGTCTGATGTGTAGGCATCAAAGAAGTCAGCCACACTGATGATCTGGGAGTATTCGTGAATGTCGTCGCCCACTTTGCCTTCCGGGTAGCCAGCGCCGTCGTACCGTTCATGATGTTGCATGCAGACCACAGCTATCAACCCCTTGATGAAGCAATTGCGCGCCAGGTGCTTGAAGCCGAGGATGGTGTGTTTGCGCATTTCCATGGTCTCTTTTTCGTCAAGCTCGTCTGGCTTGTAGAGAATCTCGTCATCGACATAGGTCATGCCAAAATCGTGCAACAGGGCAGCAAGCGCCAGGTCAAAGAGTTTGAGCTGGTGATACTGCGCGCTCTGCCCGATCAGAATGGCGTAGGCCGCAACATTGATTGCATGCTGATAAATATAGTCATTTTGCCGCTTCAGGTCGAGGATATCGGGTGGGTTGTGCATGCGGATGTTCACTTCCCGAATCAGGGCGTCTGCCAGAACGCTCAGGTCCTTTTTGGCATTGGAAATCTGGATCTTGTCCCGCCCTTTCAGCCTTTCATAGATGTTTCTGAGTGTAATTGGAGCGCTAGCCAGCAACTTCTCTGAGATAACATGGCCTTGAACCTTGGAGATCGCGGAAGGGGGCCCATTCAGCGCATAGACGCTCCTGTATCCGACCTCCTTGATTTTGGTGAGATGGAATTCCTTGATTTCTGCGCCCAATCCTAATAGCAAGTTCCCCTTTGGATTGTAAAGCTTTTGCCCGAGTCTTTGGCCAACAAGCTTTGAGTCCAACTCCAGAATTTGCAAATTCATTATAGGCTCCTACAAATAAGTTAGTATGCTGTTGACGTCTTGCTTCCAGTTTGATAAGAGCGATGAAAAAAACACGTAGAACACCGGCAAGGATGCGATAATGATAAATAACCCGGCTCCTAACCGCACGGGCAGGCCAATGAAGAAGATGTTCATCTGCGGTACCATCCGTGCCATGATTCCCATACATACTTCAAGCAAGAACAAGGTCGCCATCGACGGGGCAGCGAGCTTTATCCCGACCACGAGCAGATTGTTGAACATCAAAAGCATTTGTCTGCCAGCGGCCGGCTTGATGAGATCGAGGTCTGCGACAGATGAAACCTCGAAGCTCTTATACAGGGCAGAGATGATCCAGTGGTGGCCATCCAAGAGTAGGAACAGGATAATGGCAACGATTGCATAGATGTTACCGATGGGCGTTGACGGAACGCCGTTGTCGGGATCGACCAGGTTGGCCATGCCAAGCCCCATCTGGGTACTGATCAGCCTGCCTGCAAATTGAAAACTCTCAAACATGAACTTTGCGGTAAACCCCAGCAATAAACCTGCGACGCTCTCTTTGATGGTAAGGGGCAGCATCCCAACAAGCGTTAGGGATTCAAGACTGTCATCTGTCTTCAACATCGGCAGGAGCATGATGGTTAGAAACAGCGACAGAAAAACCTTTACCTGAACGGGAACCGTCTTGCTGCCGAGAATGGGAGCCACCGTCACCAGGGAGGTGATACGGACTAGCGCCAGAACAAATCCGATCAGTTGTTTTTCGGATAACCCTAAGATGTCATTTAACATCGGTCAAGGTCCTATTTCGAAATCACAGACATCTGTGCAAAGATGTTCCGCATAAAGTCGGTCAAGGTCTCGAGCATCCAGGGCATCAACAACAGCACGACCAGGATCACGACCGCCATTTTGGGGATAAAGGTCAGGGTCATCTCCTGGATCGAGGTGACGGACTGGAAGATGCCAACCATCAGTCCTACTATCATGCCACTGAGCAAAATGGGCGCACAAATAATAATTGCTGTTTTTACCGTCTGTTGACCCCAATATATTACAAATTCGGTTGTCATTGAAGACCCTTTAAGTTGTCAAAAGCCCGAAACGACGGATTCCACTACCAGGTACCAGCCGTCCACCAGGACGAAGAGCAGGATTTTGAATGGCATGGAAATCATCATGGGCGGCAGCATCATCATGCCCATCGACATCAGGATCACGCCGACGATCAGATCGACCAGCAGCAACGGCATGTAGACGATAAAGCCAAGTTGAAAGGCAATTCTCAATTCGCTGATGATGAAGGACGGGATCAGGATGTAGGTTGGCAGCTCGTCAGCATTTTGCGGACGCTGAATCTTCGCAAGCCTGACGAACAGCATCAAGTCTTTCTCCCGCACTTGTTTCAGCATGAATTGACGCAGCGGTTTCATGGCGTTATCGATGGCCTCATCCTGGGAGATCTCATCCTTCAAGAATGGCTGCACGCTCTTTTCGTTAATTTCCGACAGCACCGGCTGCATGATGAAGAAGGTCAAGAACAGCGCTAGCCCGACAATGATTTGGTTGGCGGGCGTTTGCTGAGTCCCCAACGCCTGGCGCAAAAAATGGAACACGATGACGATGCGCGTGAAAGAGGTCATCATGATCATGATCGCCGGCGCCAGGGTGAGCACGGTAATCAGAAACAGAATTTGAATGGCCAGCGCGGAGTTTTCCTTGTTCGTCTGTCCCGGCAGCTCCACAGTGACTTTTGGCAAGGGTTGCGCGCTCTGCGCCAACGCGGAGTCGAGTGAGCTTACAAATAACAGGCCTAACAAAACCCCGAGTTTCAGCAATTTCCCTGGCTGCATTTGGCCGCATCCTGCGTTTACTTCCTCATCCAGTTGTTGAGCAACTTCTTGAAAGCCGGTTCAGAAATCGCCTTGCCTTGCAAGAGGGTTTCCTTGAGATGGTCGCTCAGTTCTTGCATCGGAACATCCAGCAAAACGGTGACCTGATTCTCGGTCAGCCCCAGAACAAGGAAATGGTCCAGGACCTGAACCAGGTAGACAGACTTTTTGGGGGCCAGGAAAGTGGTTCCGAGCACTTTGACCGCCGCTGAGGTGCTGCCCCCTCGCCCATACAGGCTGTTTTTGTAAAACCGCAAGACGAGATAGAGAACGAGACCAAGTCCCGCGATGATTCCGAGCGCTTTTGCAAACACAGCAATTGGATCGAGTGGTGGAGCCGAAGTGAAATGGACCGTCTCAGATGTGTCTGGTTGGACGGGAGGGGGTGTTTCCTGAGCCGATGTGGCGTCTGATAAGTTGAAAAGGCTCACTCCGAGAGCCAGTACCAAGGCCACTTTCCACACCAGTCCCGTCCCTGACACGAACCCGCTCATCCAATTCGCTTCAACGTTTCCACATTTAGCAATTTTGTAATTCTCACTCCGAAGTGATCATCGACGACCACGACTTCCCCCTCGGCGATTTTGCTCTGGTTGACATAGATATCGACCGGCTCGTCGGCGACTTTGTTGAGCTCGACCAACGAGCCTTTGCCCAGTTGCAGCACATCTCCGAAGCGCATTTCTTTTCGTCCGAGCTCAGCGGTAATCTGCAGCGAGACATCCATCAAAAGCTCCAGATTTCTGGCCTGCTCGATCTGGACCGGCTCTGGATGCTCTATCTCGCCGACCGGTTCTGGCTCGCCCTCCTCCTCCTCCTCGGCATCCATACTCTCCAGCTCTGCCAGCATTGCTTCTTCAGCAGCGATTTCTTCTGCTGATTTCTCCAACACCTCTTCCGCTGGAGCGGGTTTCTCGGTCAAAGCCTGCTCACCTTCTCCGGTGCCTTCTGGGTCGTCACGCTGCTCTTCACCAGGCAAAGATTCTTCTGTCAACTCGTCTGCCATGCCACGAATCCATGCTTTAGAAGCTGGCTCTCCGGCCAGGTGACATTATTGGAGAAGGTATTTTTTGAAATAGATTCTTTCGAATTTGCCCTCTGCCATCCTGTTGTTTAGGGTCTCCAGGATTTGTTTCTTGAGTTTCTTCCTGATGGAAAGCTCGAGCAATTCCTCAGCGGTCTTCTTGGTCAGAAGGGTAATGATGGCATCACGAATCCAGATTTCCTTACTGGTCGCTTCCTCGAGCAGCTTTGAGTTGTCGGTTTCCAGGGCCAGTTCCAGGACCAAATACCGCCGTCCGCCTGATTCCGCCGGGTTGATGACGAGATCAGTAATCTCATAGAATTGCCCGACTTCCAGATTCTCTTTCTTGGGTTTTGGCTCCTCTACATGGTTCGGATGTTTGAGCAACACGTTAAAGACAATGTAATAGGCCGCGGCGGCCTGAATAAGAAGAATGACGGGGATCAAAATGATCTTTAACATGCCACCCTTTTTTTCCCCATTCTGATCATCGGTTGCTTCTGCCGATTCTTGATCCTTTTTGACATTGTCGTTTGCCATGACTTTCCGTACCTTGGTCAAATTTTCACTCTAATCACAACACGTCTATTTTTCGCCCGGTTTTTCGTGGAAGTGTTCGGTACCAGGGGTTTGTGTTCTCCGAAGCCCGAGGCGGATATTCTGGTCGGATCGACCATCTTCTTGTTGACAAAATAGCGCAGAACGTGCAAGGCCCGGTCCAGGGACAACTCCCAGTTGGAGGGGTATTGCGGTGTACTTATCGGCACATTGTCGGTATGTCCTTCAACAATTATTTGCTCTGCTTCCCCAAAAAACAGCTTGGCGATGATGCTTAGCAATTTCAGATAGTTGGGTCTCAGGTCCGCCTTGCCGGGTGAAAAAAGCATGTTGTCTTTGATCTGGACGAACAGTTCGCCCTCGTCACTCCATTGAACGTCGACTTTGTCCTCCAGCTTGTTGTTTTCGATGCTCTTTCTCATCTTTTGCAGGTGGTCCAGAACGCTGCGTTGTTTGACGTTAGAGGGCGAGAACCAGCTCTGGTCCGGCGCCAGTTTCTTCTGGATACCGATAACGCCGAACGCGCCTTTGAGCGATCCCATCGCCATCTTGAATTTGTCCAGTTCCATGGTGGAGAACGACATGATCAGGATGAAAAAGCACATCAACAAGGTCATCATATCTGCGAACGTCCCCATCCAGGCTGGCGACGATGGCATGTCGTCTCCGTCGTCTTCGACTTTTTTCTTCTTGTCGCTCATGCCTCAGCTTCCTCGCTTTCGTTTTCTTCCTGGCCTCGACTTCCCGGCGCCAGATAAGACTGCAACTTAGTTTGGATCACTCGCGGCGACTCTTCTGCCTGCACCGCCAGGATGCCCATGAGCAGCATCTCCTTGAACCGTATTTCTTGTTCCGAGCGGACTTTGAGCTTGCCAGACATCGGAATAAAGAACAGGTTGGCGAAGAGCGAACCATAGAAGGTTGTCACCATAGCCATGGCCATGCCCGGCCCCACCGACGAAGGATCCTCCAGATTTTGGAGCATCAGAATGAGACCGACGAGTGTGCCAATCATGCCAAAGGCCGGGCAGTAAGCGCCCATCGCCATGAAGATCTTCTGGCCGGTTTTGTGCCGTTCGGTCATGATCGCCAGCTCTGCTTCCATGATGTTGCTCAGGTCTTCTGCCTCCGTGCCGTTGACCACATGCTGCAACGTCACTTTCATGAAATCCTGGTCGACTTTATCCAAATCCTCTTCGATGGCCAGCAAGCCGTTGGTTCGTGCTTTCTTGGAGATCAGCACAATTTGCTCAATATATTTCTCTGGCGTGATGGGGTCCTCTTTCAAAACCTTCTGAGTGACTTTCATCAAGCCCATCACGTCCTGGAAGGGAAAGTTAACCAGTGCCGCTGAGAACGTGCCGCCAAGCACGATGAGCAAGGATGGAATATCAATGAATGGTGCGACGCCCCCGCCCATGATCATGGAGAGCACCACCAGTCCCATCCCCGCGGCAATGCCGATTATCGTTCCTTTGTCCATTCCTATAACCTCAGATTAATGCTTGCCCCTAACTGCGTTAACGCTTCAGTTGTGTCACTTCACTGAGTATTTGGTCAGTCACGGTAATCACCCTGGCATTGGCTTGGAACGCTCGCTGGGCGATGATCATCTCCGTGAACTGGCGGGCCAAATCGACATTCGAGGCTTCCAACGTGCCGGAAAGAACCGTGGCCGAAATATCCGCTTGTGCTTTGCCGATCGCAGGGATGCCCGTGCTGGCCGAAAGCGCATAGGCATTGTTTCCTATATGCAGCAAGCCTTCGGGATTGTTTATCTTGGCGATGGCTAGCTGAGCGATCAAGCGGGTTTTACCGTTGGTGAAGGATCCCATGATCTGACCCGCGGAGTCGACCGAAAACGAGCTGAGCTGTCCTTGCGATTGTCCATCCTGGTAGGGCAAAAGGATGGACGAGTTTCCCGCAAACTGCGTCACGCCGCTGAACTTGGTCACGTTTTCAAAGTCGAGGTTAATGCTGACGTCGGTGGCCCCGTTGCCTGGATCGAACACCAGCAGGGATTCGCCGTCGTCGTAGATAATCGTATCGAGACTGCCGTCGCTCGCAAAAGCAATGGTTCCGGTGTTCCCTTCACTGATGGTTTCGTCGCCTGCGAGGGTCATTTCGAACGTCCATTCTCGAGTGTTTTCAGTCTTGGTGAACGTGAGGTTCATCGTGTGTTTGGCGCCCAGACTGTCAAAGATTTCGATCGAGGTGGAGGTCTCGGGGGAGAAGCCTTCCGCCGTGTTGACGAAACCAGGGAGCGTGATCGCGCCCGTGTTGCCAGCAGCCTCCGATAGCGTAATGGTAAGCTCACTTTCACCGTAATTGGCATCGGTCAAAACGATTTTGCCGTCGACAAGAGTGACTGTTCCATCGAACGCGCCCTCGATTTGGTTGAGCAAGTCATCAACCGTGGTGCCGTCGTTGCCGGCGCCATACGTGAAGGTGGCACTGACGCTTGTACCATCGAAGTCGGCACCGGTTATGTTGATGACATCCCCATCCACCAAAGATGTGGTGACCTGATCGAGATCGTTTATTTCTGTGGTCGCGACTGCCGCCGTGCCGCCTCCGGTGGAGAATGCTCGACTGGCGGTCCACTGCTCCTGCACCGGCTCTGCGTCCGCATCCAGGTTGCCCGCGATGGCGACGTTTCGAGTCGCAATGGCCGGCGAGATAACCGAAGCGTCAAAGACAATGTCGCCGAGGGGTGCGGTCTGGGGCAGCTCACCGTCCTGTTCGGCTGTCCAGCCCTGGACTGTCGCACCATTGGCCGTGACCAGCCGCCCGTTCCCGTCAAAGTGTAGATTGCCCGCCCGGGTGTAGAGCTGCCGGTTCCCATCACTGAGGACCAGAAAGCCCTCTCCGTCGATGCCGATATCCGTTACTTTTCCGGTAGTCTGCAAGATGCCTTGCGAAAAATCTCGCTCGATGGTGCCGGTGCGCACACCCAATCCGACCAGAACGGCATTTCGCGAACCGCCGGAGGCCGATTGACTGGAGCTGCGCAGCAACTGGCTGAGCTCCTCTGAAAAGTGGATCCTGGAGGTCTTGAACCCGATTGTGTTGATATTGGCAATATTGTTGCCGATCACGTCCATCTTCAACTGATTGTTCGCCAACCCTGAGACGCCAGAAAACAAAGCTCGCATCATGATTAGGGTACTCCAAAGTTAAATGGTTTGTGGGTGTTCCACTGGTTCAATCATTCAGCAGTGGCGGACCTCCCATTCAGGGTCCGGTCCGGTTAGATTCGTCACATGAACAAGGCGATTTCCTCTAAGGAGGAGGCTGGGGAGCGGTCAAAATCAACGCACTATCGATATTTGTGAAGACTTTGCCCCGATCCCCGCTCTGGCTATTCATCGCCGTGATGACCGTTCGATTCTCTACGCTGATCACAAATGCCAGGTCGCCCATTACCAACAACGATTCTTTGCCCCCCATCTCCGCGATCTTTTCCACCGCCTGAGTCAGATTCGTCATGTCCTGATCACTCAAGACAATCTTCCTGGACGCCAGCCGATCGACCGCATGGGCGGAGAATTTCACCGGATAACTGGCCTTCGAAATCTTATTCCTCAGAATGGCGGCAAACTCAGGGAGCTCCGCCTGCGGAAGGTGCGGAAAGCGACCGGGCACTACACCAGGCGTTGTGGATACCGTGTGCGGATTCTGGACATTGTGTCTTATTTCTTCGATGGACATGGGGGTATCCTACTCTTACTCTGCGGTTGAATCCTCGTCAGTTGCATCCTCGTTGCTTGCATCCTCAGCGCTACTGATTTCGATGACGTCTGTGAGATTGATTTCGACTTCGCCCACTCTCAATATCGCATTGCCATCTTGATAACGCACGCTGCTGATAGTGCCAAACACAAACTCTTCCGCCGCCAGCGGGTTGCCGTCGAAATCCTGCGCCGTGACGGAGAAGTGATATTTGCCAACCGGCACCTCCTGGCCATCATCGTCTTTGCCATCCCAGCTATAGGTCTGGTTCCCTTGGAGTTGCTCTTGCAGGGAGATCGTCCGAACAACGTTGCCATCCTCGTCTCGGATTTGAATTCGGACGCTTGCAGCCGGTTCAGATAAGCGGTAGTGGATTTCGGTGTCCTGGCCTTCGATATGGCTGATAGCATCACCGGCGGCCCGTACCTGCTTGCCGATCAACGTGGTTGCCATGGTATTGTTGATGGCCTGATTCAGCAATAAATCGAGCTGGATGCTGTTTTGCAGGAGGCTGCTGATGTTTTGCAATTGCTCAACGGAGCTGAACTGTGCCAACTGCACCGCAAATTCGTCCGCCTGGAGCGGATCCGAGGGGTCCTGGTTGCGTAGTTGTGTCACCAGGATCTTGAGAAAGTCGTCCTTCCCCAGAATCGCCGAATTATTGCCAAGCAGGTTTTGCGGGTTGGGCTGGCCCAGAGCTGTAATTTCATCCATTTGAGTTCTCCTGGTTTGTTTTGGGATACATGATCACGCCCAAACCTCCATCTTCCGATTTCCACTTCCTGCCTGGTGCATTCGGTGCCGGTCAAATCGTTTCGGACGAGGGGTCTGCTGGCCGCCACGGCGAAAGTGATTCAGGCCTTCACCGGAGCCGGGTTCATCGCCATCAGAGCTTCTATAAGAGGGCTGATTCTGTTGGTTCTGCTCCGGCCGCTGGTCGCGAACAGAGACATCCAGTTTACCGATGTCGATGCCGTCCCTTGCTATCTGTTCGACCAGCGGCCGCAATTGAGTCTCGAGCAACCGCCGCACTTCGTTCGATTCAACGTGCAGTTGCAGATGGACTTTATCCATCTGTTTGAGAGCATCCACCAGCACTCTGCCTATTTTTTCCACCTCGATCTGCACCTCCAGCTTCTGGTTTGAGAGGTGAGTCTGGTTCTGCGTAATTTCCGTGATCCTTTCAATCATTTCTGCCAGTCTGGACCGCTGTATGGGCTCACTGGCTACCAGCCTGCCATTGGCCACGTCAAATGTCGGCCGGCCGTCAGGCGCCAGAATGTTAACCACATGCCGCGTACTCGCCTTTGCCTCGAGGGGCTTCTGACGCTTCGACCAGATGTTGCTGCGATCTTTGGTCACGCTTTTCAGAAAGAAGGTCGGCCTTTGTGAGTCCGGCTTATCTGGCAAGTCCTGGTCCCCGTTTGCTCCATTCCGTGCGTCGTCATAAGCCAGGGGGGCACGCGTCGGCTTCATCTTGTCGACAAGCAGACCGGGCTTTCTATTCGCCTGGTCGACTTGCAAGAGGTCCAGCTCTGGCAGGATGGGTTTACGGGCTGAGCTGTTTTTTGCCTCTGCCTCGACTTGCTCCACGGTACTCCCTTGCCGCGTCCGCTGCTTTGGCTCGGGCTGGACCTGCTGTTGCACTTCGTCTCTTGCTTCCTTGCTTGCTACCCTCGGGCCATGAGTGCGCGGGCGCTGCTCGTCGGATGCCGGCCTTGCTTTTTGCACCGATGTCTCTATCGCCAGCGAAGCGTTTGGCTGTTTGATAGACAGGTTCTTTTGCGCTCGTGCTGCGGTCGGTGGTGTCGCAGCCGCCCGACGGCGTCTGCCTGCTTGTCTTGTGCCGCTCGAGTCCTGCATCGCATCTTTGATGTGCAATTCGATTTCTTCAACGTGGATGCCTTTGCGCGCCAGGGCATTGCGCAGCCACTGCTTTGCATCTCCAGGAGCCAGCTCAGCTTTCTTGTGCGAGAGACCCTGCTCGTATTTGGTGGTGACTGCAACCGTGTTCGTATTTTCCACTTCGCCAACGAACCGGACCTTGCCGCCAGGAGCCGTCTTGCCCGACTGGCCAACAAGAACCTGATTTTTTTGTGAATGAAGGGCCAGTCGAACACGGGCCGCTGAGTTGGGTCTGGTCCGCAATTGACTTTTTGGATTGAGCGGCAGCAGAGTCCTGGTTGCGACGCTCCCGTTTTTCTTGCCCCCAAGCGACAGCCCGTCTTCGTGCATGGTTTGTTCGAATAGGTTTACCTGATCAGTGCTCGTGCCAGCCGGGTCGACAGACAAAACTGAAAGATGTTTGCTCTTCGGGTCAAACCACACTGCGAGCTTTCCGGTCGATTTGCTTCGCAGTTCAATACCGGCCGGCTGCCCTGAGGCGATGGAGTTTCGTATCAATTTCGACAGGGGGCCGGCCAGCATTTCCAGCTCGGAAAACAGCTCGTCTGAATTGAATGCACCAGAGGTGAGGGGGTTTGCCGATGCCGGCTTGCCGGCCAGCAACGCCGGGCCGCTCGAAAGACCTGTGGCCGTCTGTGACGGCTGGTTCAGCAACGAAGCAAGCAGGGCCTGAAAGCCCAGGGCGAAAAGAGGGTCGGTGCCAGCGTTCGTTTTCAAGTCCGGAAAATGGAGATCCTCGATTCCGGGCTTCTGTGTCTGTGCAAGAAGGGGACCAACCACGACGGCCATTGCTATCTCGAACCTCCTGCGATGTTCTTTAGAATCTTGCCTGCTCGTGCCGGCGGCAGCGCTTTGAATATCTTAATCCTGTCCTTCGCCTTGGCTTTGTCATAGAAGATTTGCACCAGCCTGTCTGGCAGATTTGCCAGAATGGGGGCAAGTGTTTCCGCTTTCATTTCGCCTAACATTTTGGCGAGCTCTTGCAGCTTTTTCTCCTCCTGCGCTTTGTGGTAATTGGTTTTGCTCTTTTTCTGCTTTTCGGCAAGCTTCTGCAGCTCAACGTTTTGCTGCTTGAGCTTGTTAATCTCAAAGTCTTGTTGCGCGATCTTGAGATCTCGATCTTGCAATTGTGACACGTATTCAGTCAATTGGTTCAACAACCCCTCCACGACCACGGCAAGCGAATCGATGTGCTCGGTGTAGGTTGAATCTTTGACGGCGGCGTCGCGATGGTACTTCGTGTAGTTGAACACAGGGACCTCGGCGGTCTTCTCAACCACTTTATCTTTGCTCAAGTACATCCCTACCACCAGACCGAGAAACGTGAGAAAATAAAAAGATATCCACAGAGCTATCTTCATCTTGCCTACCTCAAACTGAACGGCTGCTCTTCGACCGTGCTAACTCGTCGAGAAATCCTTGCTCCTGTCGCTCCTGGTTTTTCAGGAATTCGCGCTCCTTCTTTTCTTGTAGTTTTTCAAGCACTTTCTTGTCCTGCGTCGCTTGCAAGAGATGCTGCCGTTTGGTTTCAACCTGTTGCTTCACTGCTGTTATCACATTGCACTGCTCGTCGATGGCAGACAGGAGCGTGTTCAGGTAGAGGTGACGCTCTACGATGTGCTGGACGTTTGTTCTTGTCGCCTGGTTCATTTCTTGCGCAAAGGCATTCTTTCTGCCCTGCAACGCCTGCAGGATTTGCTTCTCCCGCTGCAACGTTATTCTGGCGAGGGACAGGTCCTTTTCTTTCTCCTTTTCGATGACCTTGCGGATTTCCAGCACCCTTTGTAAGCGAAACCTTGCCATCTCCAGTCATGCTCGAGTTTGTCCGTATTGGCGACTCTTCAACACCAGGGCCTGCAGTCGCTTCCGGGTATCTTCCAGTGTCGACCTTTCGAACATGCCCTGTTTCTGGAACGCGCGAATGTCTTCGATCATGGCTAACGCCAGGTCGATTCGTGCGTTGCTGCCGTTTACGTAAGCACCGATGTTGATCAAGTCCTCCGAATCACTATAGGTGGCCAGCATGTCCTTGATCGCGCTGGCGTGCAGCAGGTGGGATTCGCTGGTGACATCGACCATTACCCGGCTGATACATTGCAGGACGTCAATCGCCGGATAGTGCCCTGCCGCCGCCAACTTGCGTGACAGCACGATATGGCCATCGAGAATCGAGCGAGCCGTGTCTGCCACCGGATCGTTCATGTCATCGCCCTCCACCAGAACGGTATACAGGCCGGTAATGCTACCTCTTTCGAAATTTCCGGCACGCTCCAGAAGGCGTGGCAGAAACGCGAACACCGACGGCGTATAGCCTTTGGTGGTTGGAGGTTCGCCGATGGCCAGCCCGACTTCCCGCAAGGCCATGGCGACGCGTGTCAGCGAATCCATCATCAGAAGGACATTCAGGCCCTGGTCTGCGAAGTACTCCGCGATGGCTGTCGCGACGAGCGCCGCTTTGACGCGTATCAGCGCGGCGTGTTCGGAGGTGACGGTGACCACTACGGAGCGCTTTAGCCCCGCTTCACCCAGGTCACGCTCCAGGAAGTCGTTGACTTCCCGGCCACGCTCACCGATGAGCGCAATCACGTTAATGTCCGCACTGGTGTTGCGCGCCAGCATGCCCAGAAGCACGCTTTTGCCGACGCCACTGCCTGAGAAGATGCCCACCCGTTGGCCCAGTCCGAAGGTCAGCAAACCATCGATGACGCGTACACCGGTAGAAATGGGTTGTTTAAGGCGCTGCCGTGTCAGGGGATTGGGTGGCATGTTGTGGACGGGTTGCAGACGGTCCGCCCTGACCGGCCCTTTGCCATCCATGGGCTTGCCCGTGCCGTCCAGGACGCGCCCCAGGAGCTGTCGGCTTACGCTTATGGCATACGGCTGGACGCTCAAATCCACATAACTCCCAGGCTCGATTCCGACCGTTTCCTGCAGCGGCATCAACAAAACCCTTTTGTCCCTGAAGCCAACGACTTCCGCAGGAATCTGCTTGCCCCCTCTGGTCGTGATGAGGCACATCTCGCCAATGGAGCATTGTGGCCCGTAAGATTCAACGACCAGACCGATGACCTGATCGACTTTGCCCAGGGTACGATAAAGCCGGACGTGTTTCAGTTGGTCGAAGTATTGTTCAATTTTGGGTTCAGCCAATGCCATCACAGCTCATCATTTTGCAAATGCTCTCTCAATCTGCCGCAACTTTGTTTCGATACAGCCATCCAACACACCGAAATCCGACTCGATCATGCAATCACAGGGGTTCAGAGACGGGTCCTCCACCACCACAACTGAGATGCTCTCGGGCAGGGAATCCTGAATCTGCTGTCGGCTTGCTTCGATGATAGCTGCGCTCTTCTCATGCACCCGGAAAATGACCTTCGAAGTCTCAGCAAACTGGCTGGCAACTTCACGGACCATTTCGAGCAGATACTCCCGATCGAGCCGCAACGCACGTACCTGTTCACACCCGACCATCCTTTCCACCATCCGAAAAGCAAGATCGACCACGAATTGCTCCAGACGCTCGAGCAGGGTGTGTTGTTGCCCCTGGATTTCTGCAACCAGGTGCGCGAACTTTTCAATGTGGGTCTTGACTTCATCCACACCTTGCTCGTACCCCTCTTTTCTGCCTGCCTGCAATCCTTCCTGAAATCTTTTTTCCCGTTCCCTGGCCAGTTCATCTTCCAGGGTTTCTATCTTGAACAGGGCCTCCCGCAACCTTTGCTTCGTTTGGTCCACTCGAGGGCGCGCTGGCTCGACCGGTTTCTTTTTGAGCGGTTTTTGCCGCGGTTTTGTCACCTTCGGCAAGCTGTGCTGCCTGATGGCTTTCAGTTTGTACTCCTGGTCATTCTTGATAAGCATTATTCCACAAACTCTTCCTGTTGCGATCTTGTCAGAACGATCTCTCCCCGGTTTTCCATTTCGCGCACTTGCTCCACGATGCTCACCTGCGCCTCCTCGACTTCTCGCAGCCGCACGGGCCCCAGGAACTCGATTTCTTCCTTCAATGCTTCTGACGCCTGCTGTGACATGTTGCTAAACATCTTGCTCTTCATGTCTTCCGAGGCGACTTTTAGCGACAAGGCCAGGGATTTCGAATCCACGCTCTTGAGAATCTTCTGGATATCCTTGTCGCGCAGCCGCACGAGGTCCTCGAAAACGAACATCAAGTTCTTGATCTCAGTCGCCAGCTCCGGGTCTTTCTGGATCAGAAGCTCCATGATGGTCTGCTCGACCCCCCGGCTGGTTGAGTTTAGAATTTCAGCCAACGCCTTGACGCCGCCCCCCATGCTCTGGTGCGTGGTGGTGATGCTGCCGCCCATTTGTGTTGTCAGCGCCTCCTCGATCTCTTGCAGGAGATCCGGTGAGGTCTTACCCATGATCGCGAGTCGCAAGGCCACCTCGCCTTGCAGATCCGTCGACAGCTCGCTGATGATGCCGGCGGCCTGGTGATGTTTCATGTTGGCGAGAATCAGCGCAATGGTCTGCGGGTGCTCTTTCTGCAAATAATTCAGAAGCTCACTCGGGTGGATCGATTGTAGCAGCTTGAACCCGGACACCTCGGTGGCGGCCTTGACTTTTTTCATCAACCGGCGCGCCCTATCCAGACCAAATGCGGTCTCCAGCATGTCTTTGGCGAAGTTGACGCCGCCTTGCGTCACGTACTTATCGGCCACCATCATTTCGTAAAACTCTTTGAGCACGCCGCTCACGATTTCGGATGGCAGATTCTTTAGTTTGGCGATTTGAACGGTGACCAGCTCCATTTCATACTCTTCCAGAAGCTTCAAAATTGGCACCGAATTGTCCATCCCAATCGCAATAAAAAAGACCGCGGCTTTCTGCACGCCGGTTAATTCTTCCTTGCTTATCGGTTCACTCATTCTTGCTCTTCGTCCTCCAGCAGCCAATATCTCAGAATTCGTGTGGTCAACTCGGGATTCTCTGCACTAAAGACCGCGACTTCTTGTTTCACGCGTTCCTGCAACTCCTGGCGCGCTCTGGTTTCTTCCTCGAGCTGCTTCCGTCTTTCTTCTTCCAGCGCTCGCTCATCGACCATATCCTCCAGGGAAGCCTGCGCCTCCTGCAACAGCAGTTCTCTTTGTTGTCTGAGATATTCATCAATCCCCAACTTTTTCAGCAGCTTGCGCAACCCAAATACGATAAAGAGTGCGCCGAGGACTCCCAGACCGATTTTCGTGTAGCGCATGATCGTCTCATGCCGTTCCATGGAGGCAATGACTTCGTTCTCACGGGCGATGAGCGAGCGGTCGAAGGCCAATTGCTGCACTTCGATCTGGTCGTTGCGTTCTTCACTGAAGCCGACGGCTTTCTTGACAATATTGGTGATTTTCTGGATCTCTTCTTGCGAGCGTTGCTCATTCGGTTTCTCGGGGCTTTGATAGACGCCGTTGACGAAGACCGCAATGGAGAGTTTCTTAATATCACCGGTACTGCTTTCGTAGTGCTCGACGACCTTGTTCAGCTCGAAGTTGGTGATGGTATTCTCGCGCTGGTAGGCGGTTGTATCGGAAGTGGTGGATTTCTCCTCATTGCGTTCTTCGCTCAGCACGGCTGAATTCTCAGGATCCACGGACTCCGATGTGCGCCGGACTTTCTTGAAATCGAGTTCTGCTGAGACGCGCACAATCGAATTGCTCTCTCCAAGCACCTTATCCAACATCGATTGTGCTTTTTTGCTCAGGTACTCTTCAACGGTGCGTTTCAAGTCGTACTGGCTACTGCTGAGCTCGATGTCGTGATCACGCGCTCTGTTTTTTGTCAGCACTCTGCCGAGCGTGTCCACGATGATGACGTCTTCCGGATCGAGTCCTTCCACACTGGCGGCCACCAGATTAGTGATGCCGAGGATTTGCTTCTTTTCCAGAAACGCGCGTGGTTTCAATTTTAGTATTACCGAGGCGGTCGCTTTCTTCTGTTGCTCCTGGAACAAAGCGGGTTCCGGGATGGCCAGATGCACGCGCGCAAAGAGCACATCTTCAATTTGACTGATGGTATTGACAAGCTCGCCTTCCAGAGCGCGCTTCAAATTTATTTTTTGCATGAAATCGGTCAGGCCAAGGTTGTTTTTGTCAAACAGCTCATAGCCGACAGAGCCGCTCGAAATAAAATCCTCGCCGGCAAAATTGATGCGAATTTCATGGACATCCTCCTTTCTTACAAAAATCGAGCGTCCGCCATCTTCGAGCTTGTAGGGGATGTTGTCCGCCTTCAACGCCTCGGTTACTTTGGCGGTGTCAGCAGCGTCGAGTTTCGAGTAGAGCAACGCATACTCTGGCCGGTTGGCCCACACCAGCAGCAGAATCAGGCTGACGGTGGTGACGGCCGTGGCCGTCATGAGGGTGATCTTTTGCTGCCTGCTTAGCTTGTCGAACTGCTCGCGTAGTTTTTGTATGAAGGGATCGTTCACCCGTTAGACCTGCATCCTGGAGAGTTCCTGATACGCCTCGACCAGCTTGTTCCTCACCTCCAGCATGAATTGAAAGCTGATTTGCGCCTCTTCGCCGAGGGCCATGACTTCGTGCAGATGAATGTCTTTGCCAGCGATGAACTCCTTGATGGCGTCGCCCGAAGCATTGTGCAGTGCGTCGACTTGCCCAACCAAGCCCTGCAGCGTTTCGGAAAACTTCGGCACATCCTTTTTATTAATGCTCAAATCTTCCTGTTTGAGCAACTGATTGAACGCGGGGGCTTGAATTGCATCGATTTTGGCCATGGGCTACCTCATGCTTAAACCTTGATGTCGATAATCTGGCCGAGCGCGACGCTCTGCCGAATCTTTGTGCTATCAGGCTGATACAATTGAATCGATTTCGCCCGCAAGACTTCAATCGCCTTTTCGAGCTTCACTTGCTTGTTTGTTTTCGTTGCGCCGGCTACACGGCCCAGATGACGCGGCGGCGATTGAATGACAGCTTTCCGAACTTTCTGCGTGGCCTGCGGCTGCGGTGCAGGCTGCGGCGGCGTCCGCACCGGTCTGGGCGGACGTTGCACCTGAGTTGTCTCGATACGTGGGAAATTCGCGGGTCGGATCGTTGACATTTCTCCTCTTATTAAATATCCAGTGACCTTCGCGCCAGATTCTTGGTCGCATTCATGACTGTGATGTTGGCCTCATAGCTGCGGCTGGCTGAAATCAGCGTCAGCATTTCGCTCACGACGTTGATCTCGGGGTACTCGACATACCCGGTCTCGTCGGCGTCCGGGTGCGAGGGGTCGTAAATCCGCTTGAAAGCATTCAGCTCTTCGACCGAGGATTTGATTTCAACGCTACCGGTTTTGTTCACGCCGAGGGGGGTGAAGCGCGAATTATCAAAGTGAGCCCGGTGCGATGTTTGCAATCTGAGAGTGGCGTTTCGGAGCTCGCTGGCAAAGTGGCGGCGGGGGGAAATCATTTCACGCACCACCTCTTTGCGTTTGTAAGGCGTCCCGGCGAGCGTTCGTGTCGTGTTGGCGTTGGCGATATTTTCAGCCGTTACCGCAAGTTGCTTTTTCTCCGCCGTCAGGCCGACCGAGCTAATTCGAAACGTTGAGAAGAAATCACTGATTCTCGTGTTCATCACGCGCTCCTTTCTAGGCTACTCTGCCACGGATACTGCTCTTGATCATCTCGTACTTGCCTCTAAGCTTGCGTGCGACAAAATCGAAGCGAAGTTGGTTGCGCGCCAGCTCCGCCATTTCGCGCTCGATGTTCATTTTGGCGTCTAATTCATCCACTTTGAGCTTGAGTGACCGGAGGTCGCTGCTGCCTACATCCATGTGACGGTCAGCGGTTTTGCGTCCGACCGGCCGGTTTTTGTCCAACGCTCTGCGCAGCTCACTTTCAAACTCGACGTTGAGGGGCCGGAATTTCGTGGTCCCAACGTTGGCAATGTTCTCTGCCGTTGCTGTGTGCCGCAGGGAGTAAGCTTCCAGGGTCTTTCTCAACAAGGGCACCAGCGTCTTTTGTAAAGGATGAAACTGCATCGGCACCTCCATAATTTATCGATGCCCAAGCTTCGCAAGGAGTGTGCCATTCGCATCAGAGAGGCGGTCGTCTAGGCAAAGAGACGAAGTCGTGAATGCTGAAACTGACTGTTATTAAAAAGGTTAATCCAGACACAGGTTCGGTGGTTGAGGGGTGGGTGTGCAACCCAAAGTCTTGCTGCCGATCGTTACAAAGTAGTAATAATTTCGACTAAACTGATATTTTTTTCTACTGAGTCACCCTCGCCAGCTATTTCATCAAAAGATGGCGATTGCCGCGCTCCTCAGCGGACGACGTCTCTTTTTTCTCCAATCCGTACTGCAGAATCTTGCTTCTCAACGTTTTCAGCGTCACGCCCAAAATGTGCGCGGTTTTTGTTTTGTGGTAGTTGTGTCGTTTTAGAGTGGCCTCGATCAGACGCTTCTCCATCTCCTGGAGTGATATGTCTTGCTGAGGAGGGATAGTGTGAAACTCGGGCGAGAGGTGGGCGGCCGGAAAATGAGTGGCCATGTGCTCCACACGGATTTGCTCGTTTTCTCTGCAACTCAACACACATCTTTGAATAAAATTCTCGAGCTCGCGTACGTTGCCCGGCCAGTCATATTGGCACAGATAGTCGAGCACCTGCTTTTCAATACCGGTCACGGTTTTCGAGTATTTGCTGGAGTATTTCTTGATGAAATGGTCGCACAGCAGCGGGATGTCCTCCTTGCGCTCGCGCAGCGGCGGGATGGTCACCGAAAGTACGTCCAGACGAAAATACAAGTCATGCCGGAAGCGACCTTCTTCGATGGCTTTCTGCACATCCGTGTTCGAGGTGGCGATGATTCGCACATCCGTGCAGATGGTCTGATTGCTGCCTACCCGTGTGAATTCGCCTTCCTGCAAAACACGCAGAAGTTTTGCCTGCAGGTGGGGCAGCATTTCGGTGACTTCATCCAGAAGCAATGTTCCCTGATGAGCTTCCTCGAAAACGCCTTTGAGCGTGCGCGTGGCGCCGGTAAATGCCCCTTTTTCGTGGCCAAAGAGTTGGCTCTCGATGAGCGTTTCCGGAATCGAGGCACAATTTACCTTGATGAATGGCCGGGTCTTTCTGGGGCTGTTGTAATGAATCGCCGAAGCGATCAATTCTTTGCCGGTGCCGTTTTCGCTCTGGATGAAAACAGCGGCGTCGCTTTCAAAAGCGATCTCGAGCGACTTGAACAACTTCTTTACTTTCTGGCTCTGCCCCACGAAATTGTCGAGCGAATATTTCTCCTGCAGCGCTTGCTTTAGATTGCGATTCTCCTCTTCGAGCTCTTTGTTTTTGAAGTAGCGTTCGATACAAATCTTGATTTCATCGAGAGAAAACGGTTTGGTGATGTAGTCATACGCGCCCTTTTTGATCGCCTCCACCGCGTGGTCGATGGTTCCGAATGCGGTGATCATGATCACGGCCGTTCCGGGCGCCTTTTCTTTGACTCTTTCCAGAATTTCCATGCCGGTGATGCTCGGCATGCGCACGTCGGTCAGAACCATATCGTATGGCTCGCGGTCGATCCTCTGGATCGCTTGTCTGCCATCGTGGAAAAGACTGACATCGAATTGCCACTTCCGCAGCGCTTCCTTCAGAGCGGAGCCAATAAGCGGTTCGTCATCAACAATCAGTATGCTCTTTTTCGATTTGGCCATAGTCAGGTAATCGGTAGCGTCAGCGTAACCTGCAATCCCTTCTGATCCCGATTCTTCAGAGAAATCTTTCCGCCATGCTTTTCTACGATCAACCGGGACGTGGGGAGACCGAGTCCCATCCCATAGGTCTTGGTCGTATGAAATGGATAGAACGGTTTTTCGAAGTCTCGGTTTGGCAGGCCTGGCCCTTCGTCCTCGATCGAAACCTTGACTTTGTTTTTCGGCTGGTTCAAAGTCACCTTGATTGTGGTCTGACCGCCGTCCGGCATGACCTCGACTGCATTTCGCAGCAGGTTCTGGATCGCTTGCAGCATCAGAACAGGGTCGACCTCGACATAGACCTGCTCCAGCGGCAGGGGCAGCACGAATGGGTAGTCCCGATTGCGCTCGCCCAGCCATGCTCTGGCGGTTTCAGCAGCGCGTTTCAACAAGTCGGAAAGGTTACACCTGACCGTCTGAAACCTGACCGGCTGGCTGAAAACAATCAAGTTCTCGACAATTGTGTCGATGCGTTGCACCCCCTCCAGAATGCCTTGAATGTTTTCCATCTGCGTCTTACTGCTTTCTTTGGAGAGCAGCTCGACCAGCATCGCAATGCCAGCCAGGGGATTTCGAATCTCATGCGCCAGATTGCCGGCCAGCTCTTCGAGATAATTCCTCGGCACGATCTCATGCGAGCGGTATTCATCTATCTGTCGGCTTATTCTACCATAGGCTTTCTCGATGTCCGTAAGGGAGGCGTTAAAATCCTGAAAGCACTTTTCGAGCTCGGAAAGTGGCGATGGGTCATTCATCTGTTGTGTCGTGCCATGGGTTTACCTTCAACGCTAAGCGCTTGAATCACATTTGTTATCGACGGTCTGCCGGTGTCACTTTATCGCAGCCAGGCGGGGAAGACCGTGTGGTTTCACCGAGATCTTAACCTTGCGAAGGTTCGAACCCTTCGCAAGGTTTTTCGGTCACTTCGGAAAAGTCCCTGCTTTTGTCGCATACAAAACCACGGGGCAGCATGTTCGTGCAAGAACTCCCATGTAAGCAGTTGTTTTCGTGAGTCCTACGATGCGTGTCTTGTCAGATTCCTCCCTTCGGTCGGAATGACATTTCTGGTCTTTTTGGACAGCCCCTACCTCTCGGATTCATACCTAAAAACACGGTTGTCAACCGTGTTGGATCAGCCTGGAATCAGCTGGGGCGATCCAAAAAGTAAAAACAATCCACGATTTGTCATTCCTGCGAAAGCAGGAATCAGATTACAGATGCAGGCTTTGAATGAAGATTGACTTTATGCTTTTGCATCGGAAGGCAAGAAATGCGGTGTGACTCCTGGCCAGCTAAGAGTCCGGATCATCCACTGAGCGCACATTCTCCCGTGTCCTTGTTCGGGCACGTGTCACAGGCGTCGCCTTTCTCGAACGCCTCCAGCACCTCCCCGCAGCAAACTGACCTCCGTCTACGATACTGGCTAAAATGTAGCATGAGCGCCATAAAAGAGAACCCGAAAACGATAAAACAAAAAACGACCAGATAGTGTGCCATGGTGAACCTTTCTCAGTTGCTCCCGGCCAGGAATTTTTCAAACTGCGGGGTCATTTTCTCGCCAAACCCATCTCCCTCTCTTACAATCATGTAGATGGCGAGTTCCCGCTGCTGGGCGAATTCATAGCCTGCCTCCGGACCGAGGACATTGATCGCGGTTGCCAAACCGTCTGCCAGGGTACAGGAGGAATGAATGACCGTCACGGATGCGAGTTTGTGCGTGATCGGCCGGCCGGTTCGCGGGTCGATCGTGTGTGAGTAGCGCACGCCGTCGACCTCAAAATAGTTGAAATAGTCACCGGAGGTCGCCATGGCGCGGTCGCGAATGGCCAGGACCTTTTCAATGCCAGATGGCGTGTCCGGGGACTCCACGCCGATGCGCCAGGTTTGCCCGGAGGCGTTGAATCCTTTCGTTCTGACTTCGCCGCCGATTTCCACCATGTAGTTGGAGACGCCCATGGTTTGAAGATACTCTGCGACTTTGTCAACACCAAACCCCTTTGCAATCGCTGACAGATCGCAGTGGATGTCCGGATTTGTTTTCTTGGCCGCGGGGGGCGCCAGTCGAACCGAAATCTTCTGGTAGCCGATGCGGGCCTTCAGCCGATCGATCACCTCATCGGCCGGCAGCGTTGGTGGTTTCTGGCCCGGCCCGAATCCCCAAAGGTCGACGAGCGCGCCGACAGTGATATCGAAAGCGCCGCCAGACATTTCCGAAATCAACAGAGATTGCTGCAAGACTTTGGCGAAATCATCCGAGATGCCAAACCAATCGCTCTGGCTGCTCTGATTAAACGTTGAAATCTCGGAGTCAGGAAGGTAGGTCGACATCTGCCGGTTCACTTCCTCGAGCAGTTTGTTGATCGCAGAGTCGAGCGTCTGATTGTCGACTCCTGCCTTCAGGTACTCGTCCGCGATCTTGACTGTAAAGGTCGTGCCCATGGTGTTGCCCCGTATCGTCAGGGGCGGCGCTGAATCCTGTGGGCCTGCGCAACCTAGCAGGGCAAAGACAACCAGCAGGTGGCTGATGATTGCCGCAAGAACGTCTGTTTTGTCGGAGCACATGAATAGGGAAGTCGGCCTTCGCAACGTCGTCATCTCTGTTTGCGGATTATCAAATCGCAGAGCTACTTTTTCCGTCTTTTCCACTTCCAGTCTTCGTAATAATCCCATTTCACAATCGCGTTGAGCTGTTCCAGCTCCTGGCTTTTTTCATCCAGAGTCGCTTTCATGACGTCACCGGCAGAAAGAATCCCGATGTACTCCCCCTCTTTCTCAACGAGTAAATGACGCAATCGCCGTCCGAGAAACTGGTCCTTCAGATTGTAGAGTGAGGCGGTGTGCTGGACAGCGAACAGGTCTTTGGTCATGTGGTGGCCAATCCTCGCGGTCGTGACATCGAATCCTGGCGCCACGACGTTGCGCATCAGGTCACGCTCGGTCCAGATGCCGACCAGCTTGCCCCCCTCTTTGATCAGGATAGCGCCGATCTTGCGCTCGATCATGGTTTGGAGCGCCTCCTGAATCGTGGTTTCCGGAGAAACGCAGATCATGTCTCTATTTTTTTCCATCAGGATGTCTTCCGCGGTCTTCATGTCATTACTCCATGTTTTGTCATAGGATGCCGGGGTTGTTTATAGCGTAGCGAATCTTCGCCAAAGAGTTAATTAAATTAAATGTAAATCCGTTCATGCGGAAGTGCAGAATAGCACGATGCGCCTGGCGCCGTGCTATCGACAATGAACGCCTTCTGGATGACGAAGGTCTTGAGCGCAAAAATCGCGTAAGCCGCGTTGACCCGCCAGACCCCTCCCAGGTCTGCAAACGAGCTGGTTCCCGGTCTTATTTTCCCAAAAGCGAGTTTGATCAGCTCCAATTTGTCTCTGTTGACGTAGATGTTATAGCCTTTGACAAGGTTGGGCAAGTTTCGCAGGCCCTTTTTGATTCTTCTTATTTGCATCAGAGACGACCGGCCATTAGCCGCCGAAATCATCAAACAAGATATTCTCCGGCTCGACGCCGAGATTGTCCAGCATCTGGATGACGGCGCTGTTCATCATGGGCGGCCCGCAGATGTAGTACTCGCAGTCTTCCGGCGCCGGGTGGTCTTTCAGGTAGTTGTCGTACAAAACCTGGTGAATGAAGCCGACGTAGCCGGTCCACTTGTCTTCCGGCAACGGTTCAGAGAGGGCGATGTGCCACTCAAAATTGTCGTTTTCGCGCGCCAGCATGTTGAAGTCATCTTCATAAAACATTTCGCGCAGACTGCGGGCCCCATACCAATAGGAGATTTTTCGTTTCGATTTGAGCCGCTTCAACTGGTCGAAGATGTGTGAGCGCATGGGCGCCATGCCCGCACCGCCACCGATAAAGACCATCTCCGCCTCCGTGTCCCTCGCAAAAAATTCGCCGTACGGCCCGGAGATGGTGACCTTGTCTCCGGGTTTGAGATTGAAGATGTACGAGGACATCTGGCCCGGCGGCACATCGGGCATGCGCGGCGGCGGGGAGGCGATGCGGACATTCAACATGATGAGGCCTTTCTCCTCCGGATAGTTGGCCATGGAGTAGGCGCGGACAATGTCATCATCCACTTTGGAGACATAGCGCCAGAGATTGTACTTGTCCCAATCTTCGCGGTACTCCTGCTCGACCTCGAAATCGCTGTACTTGACGGTGTGAGGCGGCGCTTCAATCTGGATGTAACCGCCGGCGCGGAAATCGACATGCTCGCCGGCGGGCAGCTCCAGCACCAGCTCTTTGATGAACGTGGCGACATTATGATTCGAACGCACGGTGCACTGCCACTTCTTGATTTCAAACATCTCCGGGGGGATTTCGAGCTTCATGTCGCCTTTGACCGCTACCTGGCAGGAGAGACGGTAGCGGTCGCGAATCTGCCGGCGGTTGAGCTTGGATGTTTCTGTCGGCAGGACATCCCCGCCGCCCTCGGTTATCACCAGTCTGCACTCACCGCACGTTCCGCCGCCGCCGCACGCGGAAGGAATGAAGATTTCGCGCTCCGCCAGGGCATTGAGCAGCTTACCGCCCACCGGGATTTCAAGGGTGTGCTCCGGGTTGTTGTTGACGATGATGTTGACATTGCCGGTCGCCACCAACCTGGATTTCGCAAAAACGATAATCATAACCAGTGCCAGCACAATCAGCGTGAACATGAACACGCTGAGTGTGATTAAACCAAAGCCCGCCATAACCTTCCTCTCTAAAGCTGAATTCCAGAAAACAGCATGAACGCCATCGCCATCAAGCCGACCGTGATGAAGGTGATCCCCAGGCCGCGCAATCCGGCGGGCACGTTGCTGTATTTCATTTTTTCACGAATGCCGGCTAACCCGATGATGGCCAGCGCCCAACCCGCTCCGGAACCAAATCCGTAAATGACACTCTCTGTGAAGTCGTAGTTTCTTTCCACCATAAACAGGGAGCCTCCCAGAATCGCACAATTTACGGTGATGAGCGGCAGAAAAATGCCGAGGGCATTGTACAGCTTGGGCACGAACTTGTCCAGGGCCATCTCCAGGATTTGCACCATGGCGGCAATCACACCAATGTACGTCACCAGGCCCAGAAAACTCAAGTCGACATCCGGTAGACCTGCCCAGGCCAGCGCGCCCGATTTCAACACGTGGGTATAGAGAAGATTGTTGACCGGAACCGTGATGGCCTGCACCACCACAACTGCGATTCCCAGACCCGTGGCTGTTTCGACTTTCTTGGAGACCGCCAGATAGGTACACATGCCCAGAAAAAAGGCCAGTGCCAGGTTTTCGATGAAAACCGCCTTCAAGAATAAGCTCAGATAGTGCTCGATCATTGCCCTAATCCTCTTCAACTTGTTCAGGTTTCCAGCTCCGCAGCGCCCAGATGATGAAGCCGATCAAGATGAACGCGCTGGGAGAAAGCAGAAACATGCCGTTTGGAACATACCAGCCGCCCTCTGTATTCACAGACAGAACGGTCTGGCCCAGGAGCTTGCCAGAGCCGAACAGCTCCCGAAAGACACCGACGATCAGCAAAATCAGGCTGTAGCCGATGCCGTTGCCAATCCCGTCGACAAAACTGATACCGGGCGGGTTCTTCAAGGCGAACGCCTCCGCCCGCCCGAGCACGATACAATTGGTGATAATGAGGCCGACAAAGATGGAAAGCTGCTTGCTGATGTCGTAAGCGAACGCCTTGATGAATTGGTCGGCAATGATCACCAGCGAGGCAATGATGGTCATCTCAACCAGAATGCGGACGCTGCTGGGCACATGCGCCCGGATGACGCTGACCGAGAAGTTGGAAAAGGCCGTGACAAAAATCACCGCCAGTGACATGACCAGCGCGGTTTCCAGCTTGGTGGTGACGGCGAGCGCGGAGCAGATGCCCAGGATTTGCAGCGCGATGGGATTGTTGTTGAAAATCGGCTCGAACAGCGCGTCTTTAACCTTGCTCATCTTCACCTCCTGCGCGAAGTTTACTCAAATAACGACCGTAGCCATCGTCGCCCAGCCAGTACTTGACCAGCTTATCGACCCCTCGCGTCGTGATGGTCGCGCCGGAGAGACCGTCGATCTGGTAGACGGACTCCGGCCGGTTGCCATCGACCTTCCCCTTGATCACCGTGATTTTGACCTGCCAGTCTTCGTCGTAGGCCAGTTTGCCTTTCCACAGCTTTTTCCAGCGCGCGTTGTCGACCTCGCCACCCAGTCCCGGGGTTTCGCCGTGCTCGTAGAACGTCAAGCCCTGGATGGTTTTCAAATCGTTGCCGAGCGCCATGAAGCCATAGAGCGTCGACCAGAGCCCTTTGCCGTAGATGGGGAAGATCAGTTTTTCAACTTCGTCCTGTTTCTTGACCAGATAGACGAGCATGTACTTGGGCGCTCGTTTGATCTGGGCGATGTCCTTTTCCGGTGGCACGGTAGCGCCGTATTCCGGATGCTCAGCCAGAGACTTGATGTCGAAATGCTCGATACTCAATTCCTCGTTGAACATCGTTTTATCGACCACCTCGCCGGTGGCCAGATCGATCACGACGGGCTCGATTACCTCCCGGTAGGTTTTCTCGATATCGGTCTTTGGGTCGTAGAGATCGCCTGCGATCAGGATATTCTTGATTCTATCCAACTGCCGGTTCTTGGTCTGAATGCCGTTGAGCGTCACAGCTGCGGTCGAGACCAGGACAGAGCAGACAATACAGACGCCCAGGGCAATCTTGACAATGTTGCCGATGCTTTCATTCTGCATATCGTGCCTGTCTCCTTTTGATATTCTTCTTGATAAAAATCTTGTCGATGATTGGCGCGAAGACGTTGCCGAACAAAATGGCCAGCATGATACCCTCCGGGAACGCGGGGTTGATGACGCGAATGAGCACGGTTAGCGCGCCGATCAGCATGCCGTAAAACCACTGGCCTTGTTGGATCATGGCTGCGCTCACCGGGTCGGTCGCCATGAACACCGTGCCAAACGCGAAGCCACCGAGCACGAAGTGTTGCAGCGGGGTGACCTGGAACATCGCGTTGGTAGCGCTGCCGATGGTGTTCAGCAGTGAGGACAGGCCGACCATGCCGATCACCACGCTCAACATGATGCGCCACGAGCCGATCTTGGTCGCGATCAAAATAAGCGCGCCGATCAAACAGGCCAACGTGGAGGTCTCGCCCATGGAGCCGGGGATGAGCCCGAGGAAGGCCTCTTTGACGGTGACCGACAGGTGGAGCACGGGGTCGGCCAGCTCCGCCAACGGGGTTGCGCGACTGAAGCCGTCGACCGCCACCCAGACGGCGTCGCCGGAAATGGCGGCCGGATACGCGAAGTACAGGAAGGCGCGGCCGGTCAAGGCGGGATTCAAAATATTCATGCCAACGCCGCCAAAAATCTCTTTGCCGATCACGACCCCGAATGAGATCCCGATCACCGCCTGCCACCAGGGAAGGTCGGGCGGCAAGGTGAGTGGGAAGAGCAGACTCGTGACCAAAAAGCCTTCGTTGATTTCATGCCGGCGCACCGTTGCGAAGATGACCTCCCAAAACCCGCCGGCGGCGATGGTGATCAGATAGAGCGGCAGGAAGTACAGCACGCCATGCGAGACGTTGTCGAACAGGCTCTGCGGGTTGATGCCTGCGCCCAGAGCCGCCAGGACCGTGCCGCGCCATCCTGCGACGGCGGTCAGACCCAGCTTGTGCAAGGCCAGGTTGGCTTGCAATCCTGTGTTGTAGAGCGCCATCAAAATGGCCGGTGTCAGCGCCACCACGACGGTCATCATCATGCGCTTCAAATCCAGCGCATCCCGCACATGGGACGCTGCCCGGGTCACCGTGCCGGGCGTGTACAAGAAGGTATCGATCGCTTCGTACAGAGGGTAGAGCCGGGCGAGCTTGCCGCCCTGGACGAAATGTCTTTCTTGTTTGTCCAGGAAATTTCGTAAGAGCCTCATGGTTGTCCTTTTGCTATCCTTCCTTCTCAATAATCGTTAAGTTCCTTCTCAGCATCGGGCCGTAGTCCAGCTTCGAAGGGCAGACAAACGTGCAAAGCGCCAGGTCTTCTTCGTCCAGCTCCAGAGCGCCCAACTGCTCAGTATCCTCCACGTTGTCCATCGCCAGTGCGCGAACAAGAAACAGCGGCAGGATGTCGAGCGGCATCACTTTTTCCAAACTGCCGCTGGGCACGATGGCCCGTACGCCGCCATTGGTCGAGGTGGTGAAATTGAATTTTTTCCCGGGCAAAAGCCGTGACAGCACGATGTTCTTGACCGAGAAGAGATTCAGCCCCGGACTCAGCCAGCCCAGAAACTCCTTCTTTCGACCTTCAGGGAGCCCGGAGATTTGTTGATGATAGCGCCCGAGGAAGCCCGACCCATCACTGGCCATGTGTCCGGAAAGCACGGAGCCAGAGATGATGCGGCTTTCGTCTTGTGTGGTTTCGCCCGCAACCAGCTCCTGCAGGTTGGCGCCCAGGCGGGTTTTGATCAGGCGGGGATTGCGAGCCGAAGGGCCGGCGAGCGAGACGATCCGGCCAACATTGATTCTCCCGGTCGTAAACAACTCGCCAACCGCCGCCACGTCCTGCGCGCCGATGTGCCACACTGTCTTGCCCCGGTGGACAGGGTCGAGAAAATGGATATGCGTTCCGACCAGTCCTGCCGGGTGTGGCCCGGCAAATTCCTCGACCGTGAGAGAGGCGATGTCCGCCGTCGGAATGTTTGCCCCCGGGGCTTTGCAGAGGTAAAGCTTGCCGTCGGTGAGTTTTGCCAGAGCATGCAAGCCGTTCTTGAAGTGCCGTTCTTTGTTTTCCAGAATCGTCTCGACCGATGGCGCCAGCGGATTGGTGTCCATGGCGGTCACGAAAATAGCGTGCGGTGTCTCCTCCGGGTTGGCCACCTTGCTAAACGGCCTCGCCCGCAGCGAAGTCCACAGCCCTGATTCCAGCAGCAGTTCCCGCACTTTGTCCCGTTTGAGACCATAGAGCTGGCTTTCGGAGTAAGATCGAAAGGTCACTTCAGCGCTGCCGGAAAGTTGGATGACCAGAGACAGGAACGTTCGCTTTGCGCCGCGATTGATGGCCACAACTTTGCCCGCGCCAGGCGCTGTGTAGCGTACAGCCGGCATTTTCTTATCGCTAAAGAGCACTTGCCCCAGCTTGACATTGTCGCCAACTGCCACAGCCATCGTCGGTCGCATCCCCACGTAGTCCACACCCAGCAGCGCGACCTGTGTCGGTTGGTTGCCGGCGCTGACAACCTGCTGCGGCTCACCGTTGATGGGGAGGTCTAATCCCCGCTGTATTTTGATCATTCAGGTATCCTTGCTTAACAGAACGCGAAATTGAGCCAAAATCAAAATCATCTAATAAAGCGCTTTCCTGCAAAAAAAACAAGTCAAAATTTGGTAAATTTGGATAAAGATGTCCGTATTCGTGCATGCGGCAGGTTCAGTCTTTGCTCCTGGAGCACGCCTGCTTACTTGCGTCATTCTTTCCTGGTCCAGATTGGGCAATCAGTCGGCGCTGCCGGTCCGGAGTCGTCGCTGCAAAAGCTCCTTCACTGCCGGAGTGGGAGCTGATTTGCACGCTACATCCCGATAGCGTTTCGCTGTTTGGGGGGTTCCGCAGCGCCGATGCAAATCGGCCAGTACCTCAGCCCACAGGTAGGAGCCTGCCAGCCAGGTCGGTGGGTCAAAGCCCTCGAGAACGGCGAGACCGGCAGCGGGTCCGTGCCACTCCGCAACTGCTACCGCACGGTTCAGTTTGTGTAACGCAGAGGGGGCAACTCGCTCCAGCAATTCGTAACACCCCACCACTTTGTCCCAACGAGTCTCCTGAAACGAAGGGGCCAGGCAATGTTCCGCCGCGATTGCGGCCTCTGCGTGGTACCGGGAAAAGCGTTCGCCTTGCGCAGATTTGGCCAACCACTCTAAACCGACCTGAATTCCCTGCCGGTCCCAGAGCTCTCTGTCCTGCTCCTCTAAAAGGAGCAACCCACCGGAGACGTTCTGGCGAGCGGTCATCCGTGCTGCGTGTAGATGCATCAAAGCCATCAGGGCAAACGTTTCAGGAGTCTTCCCCACCCGGTGTTCGGCCAGAAGGGTAGCCAGTCGTATCGCTTCGTTACATAGCTCCCGGCGGATGGCCTGCTCCGTGTGGGAAGAAAGGTAGCCCTCGGTGAAGAGAAGGTACAGCACTTTGTTTA
>JBHHXT010000015.1:0-49265 GCA_046757165.1 bacterium
AACTGTCGCAATGCTGAAGCATTGCACTCCGGTGTCAAGCTGGTGGATCGTTGAGACAAAAAATCATGCGCGCACGGCCTGGCAATGGCTCATGCGACCAGCGTCGTGGCACCGAGTATCGCCGGATGGCCCTTTTGCATCTTCGAGAGCAGAATCGGAATCTTACCCTTATAGACGGGCATCAGATAGCCCTCGAAGGATTTTCGAGTCGGCTTTAACATCAGATCGCCGGTATTGGCGACCCCTCCCATAAGAATGAACGCCTCCGGGTCCAGACACGCCGCCACATCGGCCAATTTGCGTCCCAGCACTTTGCCGGTGAACGCCAACACTTCCAGGGCAAGGGCGTCTTGTTTGTGAGCAGCGTCCGAGATCATCTTGGCGGTTAAGCTGTCAAAGCTGATGCCGCACAATTCGCTGTCATAAAGGCGTGAGCTCATCAGCTCGATGGCAGTGCGTCGGATGCCGTTGGCAGAAACATAGGTTTCCAGACAGCCAAAGCGGCCACAAGCACATTGTCGGCCGCCCACGACCGCTGTCATATGACCGAGCTCGCCCGCCAACCCATTCGAGCCGTTGAGAATCTCACGGTTGATAACAATCCCGCCGCCAAGTCCCGTGCCCAGGGTAATCACAACAAACGATTTCATCTCTTTGGCCAGCCCAAAGCGCATCTCCCCGAGCGCGGCAGCATTGGCATCATTGATGATCCTTATGGGTAACTTATAGTGCTGCTGAAGAAGCGCAACAAGATTAATGGTGCCCCACTTCAAATTCGCAGGAGACTCGATGGTTCCTTGCAAATAGTTGACATTTGGCGCGGCAATCCCTATCCCTTTGCAAACACGCTCCTTCGACAGTTTCGCACATTCCTGCTCCACGACCTCTTCGAGCTGTGCAACAAAACTGGAAGCCGTCTCATGCACATCCGTCGCAAACGACCTTTGCGCAAAAATATGACCCGTCGTGTCCACAAAGCCCAGCTCGGTATTCGTCCCCCCGATGTCGACACCGATAAAAAACGCCTCTTTAACCAGCTTATCCACCTTACCTTCTACCTTTCACCTGCTCCCTGCTCCACCCACTTACCCTGTTTCTTGATCAATTCGATCAACCTTTCGTCGGCGTGCTCTTGCGGAATGTTGCGCTCCACACACTCTTTACCCACAAACAAGTTGACCTTGCCGGGTCCTGCGCCCACGTAGCCAAAGTCAGCATCCGCCATCTCGCCGGGACCATTGACGATGCACCCCATGATGGCAATCTTCACGCCTTTCAAATGGTCTGTTTTCGACTTGATGCGCTCTGTCGTCGTTTGCAGGTCAAAAAGCGTGCGACCGCACGAAGGACAGGAAATATACTCGGTTTTGGAAATGCGCAACCGTGTGGCCTGCAAGATGTCATAGCCAAGCGGCAGGAGCCGCGTGGCGGGCAAGGTCGAGTCGAGATGAAGGGTGTCACCAATGCCGTCACAGAGCAGCGCGCCCAGTTGCGACGCCGTCTGCAGCAGGGCGGTTTCCATCCGTCCGTTGGCGGTGTACCGCAGCAGAATGGGCAGATGTGCGCCGAGCGCGTCGAGGCGGCCAGCCAAATAGCGATACGCACTGACGATTGAAAACCTACCGTACTCGCCCGATAGCGAGAACAGGACATTCCAGTAATCCAATTTCCGACACAGGTTGAGAATCACGCGCACGCTTTCATCCATCTCCGAAAACTGCGCCACCCCTGCCAGCAGGAATGCGCGACCCGGTGTTAACTTCCACTCAACAGGTCGGTTGTGGCGGGCCGCCGCTTTGACGGTTTCCGCCACACTCTCCATCTCCCCGTTCAATCGTGGCGAAAAAACCAACCGGTCGGCCGCGCCAGCCACTTCACAAGCCAGCTCAGGGCTATCTGAAAAATCCACGGCAAACGGCACCTCCAACCCAGAACGGGAAGCGGCCTCCCTCAAGCGCTGCAAATGCACTGCTTGTTGCGGTGAGGCCACCTTGACATGCACCGTCTCGCAGACGAATGCCTGCTCCGAAAGAAGTGGCAACGTGCTCTGGTCCTGCTTCCCCAACATCCCGGCCAATTCTTCGATCACAGCCTGCACATCCGAAAGTGGTGTTGTCAGGGACAGCTCAACACGTGGAACCTCTTCGGAGCCTAATTTGTGGTAAACCTGGTCACAGACAAGCGTGTTACGGCGCTGATACTCGAAGGCGGATGGCGTCCGGATCGAATTTCTCCAGGTCTTGCTCCAGGCCTCTGCCAACACCCCATTGCCATTCTTTGCCAGGTTGTTGAACTTCTCAACCAGCTTGAAGGCCACCGGGACTTCTGCCACCGCGTCTTCGGTAAGCGAAACGCGAATGGTGTCGCCGATGCCATCTTCCAGAAGCCCACCGATGCCAACCGCGGACTTGATCCGGCCCTCCGCGCCATCACCCGCCTCTGTGACCCCGAGGTGAAAAGGATAGGTCATCCCCAGCTCGAGCATGCGGGCGGCCAGCAGCCGGTAGGCCTGGATCGCCACCAGGGGATTGGAGGACTTCATGGAAAGAATGATATCGTGAAATTCATATTTCTCGCAGATGCGCACAAATTCGAGCGCGGATTCCACCATGCCTTCTGCCGTGTCACCATACCGGTTCATGATGCGGTCCGAAAGCGAGCCGTGATTGGTGCCGATGCGCAGCGCGCGGCCCAGCGACTTGCATTTGAGCACGAGAGGCTTGAACTTCTCCTCGATGCGGCGCAACTCCTGCGCATATTCCGCCTCTGTGTACTCGCGCTGTTCAAACCTTTTCTTGTCCGCGTAATTGCCCGGGTTGATCCGCACTTTTTCGACGTATTCGGCCGCGACCAGGGCGGCGTTCGGCGTGTAATGGATATCCGCGACCAACGGAACGCGGACGCCCCGCTTCGTCAGCTCAGCCTTGATATTCTTTAGATTCTCCGCCTCGCGCAGGGAGGGCGCGGTAATGCGCACAATTTCGCAGCCAGCCTCCACAAGCAGAATCACTTCTCTGACCGTCGCCTCCGTATCCAGGGTGTCGGCGATGGTCATCGATTGCACCCGGATGGGGTTGTCACCACCAACGCCGACCTCTCCGACTTTGACTTCGCGGGTTTTGCGCCGGCGGTAGAGGAGAATATCTTGACAATATCGAGATGCTTCTTGCATTATCCCTCTTTTTCGCTGTCCTAGATCTGGATTATTCTCATGCCAAAAACACAAACTTAGAGAAAAAAAATGTTCAAATCAAGAATAAACGTAAATCATTGCAAAAGTGTTGCCACAATTCAGTTGCTTTCTCGCCGCTTTTGCGTTATCTTTAGACTCCAACTAAGCGAAGGAACTGAATCGTGGACAGAAAGCTTTACTGCTATCGCGCGACCATCATTAGTGTTTACGACGGAGACACCGTTCGCGCGGACATTGACCTGGGTCTCAAAACGTGGGTCAAGAATGAAAAGCTGCGGCTGGCCCGCATCAATGCTCCTGAACTCCGCGGGGACGAGAGAGAAGCAGGCCTGGCAGCACGGGACTTTCTGCGCGACAAGATTCTCGAGCACGATGTGATCATCGAAACACTGAAGGATAAGAAAGGGAAATACGGCAGGTATCTGGTCGAAATCTGGCTTGAACAGGAGGGGGAAGAATCTATCAACGTCAACGACCTGATGGTTGAGGCCGGACATGCGGACTACCACGATTATTGACCCTTCGGACAAAGAATGAAAACCCTGAAAAACTTCTTAAAACCGAAATTTATCCTCGAATGGAGAGCGCTGTGGAAAGAGTACGGCTTCAAGGAATTCCTCAGGCGTAAAGGCTGGAAAGTCATCGTCGTGATCTTCGTGTTTTACCTGGTTCGAGATTCGTTCCTGTATCTTCTCTTGCCCTATCTCGCGGCGCGCGGGCTGCTTGGTTGTTGAATCCTGTTGCAGCGCTAATCTCAAAAATGAAAGGACGCAAGCATGGCTGGAGATCGAGTCGCGATCATTGCCGGAACCAGAACGCCATTTGTGAAAGCTGGAACCGTGTTCAAGAGCCACTCGGCACTCGACCTGGGGGTCCATTCGGTTAAGGGACTCATCCAACAACACGATGTGCCGGTGGCCGCCGTTGACGAGCTTGTCTTCGGCATCGTCATCCTGGATCCCCGAATTCCAAACATTGCCCGTGAAATCGTGTTCAACACGGAGCTGTCCGCTCAGGTGCGGGCCCATACGGTCTCCAACAATTGCATCACAGGCATTCATGCGATCACCGCTGCTTACGACTCCATCATGCGCGGCCGGACAGAAATCGCCATCGCCGGTGGCGTCGAGTCCATGTCCAATCCGCCAATCCTGTTCAGCAAGGCGTTTTCGCGCCTTTTGATGGATGCCACGTCGGCGAAAACGCTCGGCGCGCGCATGGGCCAGTTTCTGAAAATCCGGCCCTGGCATTTCAAACCCAACGCCCCGGCGATTGCGGAACCCTCCACCGGCCTGAGTATGGGCGAGCACACCGAAATCATGGCAAAAGAATGGCAAATCACCCGTGAAGGGCAGGATGAAATTGCCTACCGGAGTCACATGAACGCTCACGCTGCAACGGAGGATGGCCGGCTAAAAGCAGAAATCCATCCGCTCGACGGCGTCGCGCACGATTTGACTATCCGCTCAGATACGACGCTGGAGAAATTGTCCCAATTGAAACCCGTCTTTGACCGCAGCTCGGCAGGCACCATCACCGCAGGCACCTCCAGTCCCCTGACCGATGGCGCTTCCGCTGTGCTTCTGATGTCCGAAGCGCGAGCCAAACAAGAAAAGCGCGAGCCGCTGGCCTTCATCAAAGCCTTCGAATACGCTGCCATCGACCCGAAGGATGGGCTGCTCATGGCGCCGTGTGTTGCGGTGCCGCGGCTGTTAGAAAAAGCAGGCCTGACTCTGGCAGATATGGACCAGGTAGAAATACACGAGGCGTTTGCTGCGCAGGTGCTCTGCAATCTCAAAGCCTGGGAGCAGGGATGGAAGGAAAAGGCCATCGGCCAGGTCGACCAGGAGAAACTGAACCTGCTTGGCGGCTCGATTGCGACGGGCCACCCGTTTGCAGCAACCGGCGGCCGCATTGTGACAACCCTGGCGAATGAAATGAAACGGCGCAGAGCAAGATACGGCCTTGTGAGTATTTGTGCCGCCGGAGCGATGGCAGCAGCGATGATTCTGGAGAGGGAGGCTTAGCTTCAAATAATATAAAGACTCTTCAACGCCTCGCGCGCCGCATACTGTTCCGCCCGCTTCTTGCTGTTGGCCGTTCCTTTGCCGAGCACGTCATCCTGAATCTTGACTTCGATGGTGAAAATTCGTTCATGGTCGGGCCCTGCTACGGCATGCACGTGGTAGCACGGCGTGCCGAGATTCTGGCTCTGCGAGTACTCCAGCAGCATGCTTTTGAAATTCGTGTGCAGCTCGTCCTTGATAATATCATCGAAGTTGCACAGGATTTTGTCCTCGACGAAAAGCCGCACACTTTCCAGCCCACCGTCGAGATAAATGGCGCCGATGATTGCCTCCAGAGCATCTGAGTTGATGGAAGCCCGGTTGCGCCCGCCGGATTTCTCCTCGGCGTCGCTCAGCAGAAAGAAATTCCCCAGCTTCAGGGCGCGCGAAATCTTGGCCAGAATCCGGCGGCTGACCACCAGTGATTTCATGTTCGTCAGTTCGCCTTCTTCTTTGTGGGGATAGCGATGGTACAGAAATTCGATGACCACCAGACCGAGAACCGCGTCTCCCAGCAATTCGAGTCGTTCGTTAGAATGAATCCGATGTTCTTGCGTGATAGGAAGGAAGGATCGATGCTTGAGGGCTCGAATGAAGAGTTCCTGGTTTCTGAAATCGTAACCGAGCGTCTCCTTGAGTGCCGAAAAATCGATCTTGTGTATGCTTTCCTCAGGAGGGGGAAAGATACGCTTGAGTGGAAGCTTGATCCAGTTGAGCATACCCGAAGCAGCCAAAGTTAGCGGATGACGAACTTACTCGGTAAAGTTCTTCACGATAATGGATACATTGTGTCCCCCAAAACCAAACGAGTTTGACAGCGCAGCTCTCACTTCTCTCTTTTTCGGCTCGTTTGCGGTGTAGTTTAGATCGCATTCAGGATCAGGCGTTTCCTGGTTGATGGTTGGGTGTACACAATCGTAGTAAAGCGACAACACCGATACGATAATCTCAACGCCGCCGGAGGCACCAAGCAGATGGCCGATCATGGATTTCGTGGAGTTGATGTTGATCTTGTAGGCGTGGCCGCCAAAGACTTTCTTAATGGCGTTGGTCTCTGCCACGTCGCCATGTGGCGTGGAGGTGCCATGGGTATTGATATAGTCGATATCCTGCGGCTGCAGACCGCCTCGTTTCAACGCCAGTCGCATCGCCTCCGTTGCGCCATCACCACCAGGGGCAGGAGCCGTAATATGGTAAGCATCTGCGGTATATCCGACACCGGCGATTTCTCCGTAGATGTTCGCGCCGCGGTCAAGGGCGTGCTCGAGACTTTCTAAGATAAGCATGCCCGCCCCCTCGCCCATAACAAACCCATCCCGGTCCTTGTCAAACGGACGGCTCGCTTTTTCAGGCGCATCATTGCGGGTGGAAAGCGCCTTCATGGCATTGAAACCACCAACGCCGAGCTGCGTAATGCAGGCTTCCGCCCCGCCCGTAATCATGATATCGGCATCCCCGCGCGCAACGGTGTGGAACGCCTCGCCCAAGGCGTGTGAGCTCGAAGCACAGGCCGACACGGTGGTGAAATTGGGCCCGTTCAACCCGTAGCGAATCGCAATATATCCTGGTGCAATGTCTGAGATCATCATCGGAATGAAAAACGGGCTAATTCGCCTTGGCCCGCGCTCGAAGAGCGTGCGAGATTGTGCTTCGAAGGTAGTCATGCCACCGATGCCCGAGCCGGTGATCACGCCAACCCGTCCTCTGGCTTCCTTTTCAAAGTCCAGGCCCGCATCCTCAACCGCACTCACCGCCGCAGCAATCGCGAATTGGGTGAACAAATCCATCTTGCGGACTTCCTTGCGGTCAAGAAAATTGTCCGGCTCGAAATCTTGAATCTCGCCAGCAAACTTCGTCACAAATTCAGCCGTGTCAAATCGGGTGATCTGTGTGATGCCACTCTTGCCTGCCAGCAAATTCTGCCAAAACGTCTGGACGTCGTGGCCCACTGCCGACACGACCCCCATGCCGGTGACAACGACTCGTCTTGAATCCAACCTGGTAGTCATAAATAACTGTATTGATTAGATGAGTGCTTCGCTTTTCTCCCTTGGAGTGACTGTGACTGTGTCCGAGCCAGCTATTCTATTCCGCCTTCGCATCTATCTTGGTCCCGAGATACTTAATGGCTTCGCCCACCGTATTCATTTTTTCCGCGTCTTCATCAGGAATTTCAATATCAAACTCTTCTTCGAAGGCCATGACCAATTCTACAGTATCGAGAGAATCCGCCCCAAGATCATCGATAAAGGACGCGGCTTCTATGACTTCCGCAGCATCGACGCCCAACTGCTCAACGATGATGTCTTTGACCCTATCTTTCAATGCCATCAAACTCTCCTCCTAGATTATATGAGTATGTTAAAGATTCCAATTAAGGGTAGAATAGTTGATTGAGCATAACACTGAGATCTACATGACCATGCCGCCATCGACATTGAGCACCTGGCCCGTGATGTAATTCGACTCATCCGAGGCCAGAAAGGCCACTGCCGAGGCGACCTCTTCGGGGGCTCCGATGCGACCCAGTGGAATAGCCGTTGCCAGATTATCCTTGACTTCAGCCGGCAGACTGTCCGTCATGTCGGTTGCAATAAAGCCGGGTGCGATTGCATTCACTTGAACATTGCGCGCCGCCAATTCCCGTGCAACCGATTTGGTCAGCCCGATAACCCCCGCTTTCGAAGCGCAGTAGTTCGCCTGGCCGGCATTGCCCATGACACCAACGATAGAGGTAATATTGATAATCTTCCCCTGACGTTGTTTCATGAACGTCTTGGTTGCTGCACGGATGCAGTTATACGTTCCTTTCAGATTCACGGCCAGCACTTCGTCCCACTGCTCCTGGCTCATCCGAATCAACAAGTTGTCGCGGGTAATTCCGGCATTGTTGACCAGGATATCGATCTTTGAAAAGTGTTCAAGCGTGGCCTTTGTCAGCGCTTCGGCCTGCTCGAACTCGGCCACGTTCGCTGCCAGCGCCAAAGACTGACCTCCCGATTTCTCGATTTCAACAGCAACGTGCTGCGCGTTCTCCACGGTCGTCGCTGTCACGACCACGTGCGCGCCTTCCCGTGCCAGCCGCAACGCGATGGCCTTGCCAATCCCTCTCGACGCACCCGTGACCACGGCAACTTTGTTATTTAGAGTGGACATACTAGCTCACCTAAAGAGATTCCAGAGATTCTACACTGTTGATGGTTTTGCCTGTCACCTCGCGACAGATCCTGCGCAAGAGCCCTGTCAAAACGGAACCGGGACCGATTTCGTAAAACTCGGTGGCACCATCGGCAATCATGTTCTCGATGATTTCCATCCACCGCACCGGGCGGGTCAGTTGTTTCAGCAACAGTCGTCTGATCTCCTTTGCATCGGTCACGGGCCTGGCGGTCACGTTTGAATAGACCGGAACCGCCCCATTCTCGATCTGAACACGATCTAGTCCTTCTCCGAGCCCAGCAGCCGCATACTCCATCAAAAGCGAATGGAATGCTCCGCCGACAACGAGCGGCACCACGCGTTTGGCCCCGCTCTCTTTCGCGATAGCCATCGCCCGCTCAACACCAGCCGTCGAACCGGAGATGACAATCTGTGAGGGCGAGTTGAAATTCGCCACCCCCACGATACCGGCGCCGGAGGCTTCATCGCACACACGCTCCAGGGTCGCCGCGTTCAGGCCGATGACCGCTGCCATCGTCCCCGCGTTCATCTCGCCAGCCGTCTGCATCAACTCGGCTCTGAGCTTCACCAGTCGCAAGCCATCCTCAAACGTCAGTGCCCCTGCCGAATGTAACGCTGAGTATTCACCCAGACTGTGACCCGCTGCCATATCAGCAGCAAGATCTCGCTCTCTCACCAGGTGATTCAACGCGGCACTGTGCACAAAAATGGCAGGTTGGGTGAGGCGAGTTTGTTTCAACGCTTCCTCCGGGCCCTGGAAACAAACCTGTGCCAAATCGAACTCCAGGATTTCATTCGCTGTCCGGTATAGATCTCTGACCTGGTCAAAGTTGTCGTATAGATCGTTCGCCATCCCAACGAATTGCGAACCCTGACCCGGAAAAATGAACGCTCTCTTGCTGATCTCCTGCCCTCCTCGGGGTGTCTAGCCTGCATAATTCATAAACTTATAAACTATGCTCAAATACCTGAATAGAAGTTTTGGATAAAGCTGCTTTTTAAAGTTTGTAGTGCACGCGTCAGCGTGCTGTTTTTTAAACCTTTGGCCGCCTGACGGCGGCACTACGAACAGACAATTCATGAATAATGCAGGCTAAAGACGAACAGCCGCGGCGCCCCAGGTAAAGCCACCGCCGAAAGCGACCATGACAACCAAATCCCCCTGCTTTACGATACCCTTCTCCTTCGCCTCGTTCAAGGCAACCGGTATGGAGGCTGTCGAGGTGTTGCCATAATCCTGCAAATTGATGTAAACTTTCTCAGCCGGCAGCTTCATTCTTCTGGCGGTGGCGTCGATAATTCGCTTGTTTGCCTGGTGCGGGATGAGGAGGTCAACCTCGTCGGCACTCACCCCTGATTTTTCCAGGATGTGCATGGCGGCATCGCCCATGGCCGTGACAGCAGCTTTGAAGACCTCCGGACCCTGCATCTTGATGTTGTTCAGATTCTCCTTGAACGCGACGTCGCGCGGATAGCGCGTCCCGCCGCCCGGCATGCAAAGCAGATGGGCCAGACGTCCATCGGTTTTGATATACGTTGCCAGCAGGCCACGGCCATCGTCGCTGGCCGGCGCGATGACAGCAGCGCCAGCAGCGTCGCCAAACAGCACGCACGTCGAGCGATCGTTCCAATCCACGATCCGCGTCAACAGTTCGCTGCCGATGACCAGGATAGTCTCACCCTTGCCCGTACCAATAAACGCGTCTGCAACGCTCAAGCCGAACAGGAATCCGGAGCACGCGGCCTGAATATCAAATGCGGCTGCGTTTACAGCCCCGATCTTGTCCTGCACATAACAGGCGGTGGAAGGAAACGTCACATCCCCGGTAACAGTGGCCACAATGATAGTATCGATGTCCTGCGGCAGCACCCCCGCTTCATCGAGAGCCTTCCTTGCCGCCTCGGAGGACAGGTCTGAGTTTTGTGTCTTGTCATCGACGACGTGGCGCACCTTGATGCCAGTTCTTTCCTGAATCCATTGGTCACTGGTATCGACCAGTTTTTCCAGGTCAGAATTTGTCAACGTTTTTGGGGGAATAGCTACCCCGGTACCGAGCATAACCGATCTAATCTTGTTCTGCATTCTTTTCCCTCCTCCTGGCAGTGAGTTTACGGCGAATTCTTCCATTCACATCTTGCTGGATCATCATGCTTGCTTCCGTTACGGCATTTCTTATCGCTTTCGGCGTGGAGCTGCCATGACAAATAATACACGTCCCGTTTATCCCAAGCAGGGGCGCGCCACCGTATTCTTCATAATCATAGATTCTTCGCAATCGCTCAAATGTCGGTTTGAGGAGAAACGCGCCAATATTGGAGAAAACCTTCTTGCCGATCTTTCGCTTGAGTGTCTTGGAATAGACGCCGTTGAAACTCTCGGCGAATTTCAAAACGACGTTGCCAACAAAGCCATCACAAACGATGACTTCCACCTCCCCCGCCATGACCCCACGGCCCTCGATGTTGCCGATGAAATTCAAGTTGCTCTGCAGCAACAAGTCGTGCCCTTCTTGAATCGCATCGCTGCCCTTCGTTTTCTCCTCGCCGATATTCAGGAGCGCGACCCGGGGTTGTGCAAGGTTGTAGACGTATTTCATGTAAATACTGCCCATGACGCCAAACTGTAACAGGTCGGCTGGCCTGCAGTCCAAATTAGCCCCCACATCTATCAAAAAGGTCACGCCCTGCCCATGTGGAACCAAGGAACCGATGGCCGGACGCCTCACCCCGGGAATTCTACCCAGGCTCAGCAAGGCAGAGGCCATGGCCGCTCCCGTATGGCCGGCGCTAACGACGGCATCGACCTCACCCCTTTTTTGAGCCTCCATAGCCACGACAATCGAAGCATCACGCTTCTGCTTGAGGGCGGCCATGGGGGACTCCCCCATCTCAATCTTTTGAGATGCGTTGATAATATTTATCGGGAGTTCGTGAATTCTAAAATGGCGGGAAAGATACGCTTCGATGACCGCCTCATCCCCCACAAACACAACCTCGTAGGCTCCTTTCCCAGCTCTGGCTGCCTCGACCCCGCCGTGGATGATCGCCTCGGGGGCATAATCTCCGCCCATCGCATCGATAGCAATCCTCATGGGATCATTCCACTCCTTGACGCTCCCGCACTACCGAGCCTCTGCGCGAACGTGCTCAAGCGTATCAGGCTTCCTTCGGAATAAAAATCGATCGACCATTGTAGTACCCGCAATTCGGGCAGGCTCGATGAGGCAGCATGGGCTGATGGCAATGAGAACATTCGACAACGTTTGGAGCGCTAAGCTTCCAATGTGTACGTCTCTTTCTTCCTCGTGACTTCGATTGTCGTCTCTTAGGTAAAGCCAAAGTTCTGTCTCCTAGATTTGAATCAGGTTACTCGCCGCCGGCGCGCTCGCTCAACAAGTGCTTCAATCCATGCCATCGGGGATCGACGGCCTCCTTCTGGCACCGGCAGGTCTTTTTGTTCAAATTTGTCCCGCACTGGTCACAGAGACCATTGCATTCATCTGAACACTTGAAGCGCATCGGCAACGCAAGCAGGATGGATTCACGCAACCCCTCGGTCAAGTCGATATTCTGTGTACCCTTGTTGAGGAAGCGAACCATCTCATCCTCGGCGTACCCTTCCTTTTCTGTCGTGTAGAGCAACGTATAGCTGTCCTCGAACTCGTCGGTAAACTCATCAAGACAACTGTCGCAAATCAGGTCGATCTTGACCATGATATCCGACGTGATCACAAGGTTGTGCTCGCTCTTATCCACCTTGCTCTTGACGGCAATGGCCTTCACCTGAAAGTTGCCGGCGTCAAATGCGAGGTCTTCCACATCAGCATCAAACTCAAAAGACGTGACGCCATTTCTTAGACTTTGAAGGTTGACTTTCATTGGCGAGACAACCCTTATAAAGAAGAAAGCTGAATTTAATTAATAATTTGTCAAGAGTCAAGCATAAATTCCCGGAGCACGCGATCTTACAAATTTTCAATCAGCTCTCGCTCAGAGAAGAAAAACGCAACTTCCGTCCTGGCATTTTCTGGCGAGTCGGAACCATGCACGATGTTGTTCTGCTTGCTTTCAGCAAAGTCTTTCCGGATGGTGCCGTCCTCTGCCTGCGCGGGATCGGTGGCGCCAATGAGCTTTCTAAAATCTGCGACGGCGTTCTCTTTTTCCAGAACCATGGGGACCGTCCTTGCCGAGCTCATAAACGCCACCAAATCACCAAAAAAAGGCTGCTGTCGGTGAACCGAGTAAAAAACCGCCGCGGTTTCTTTCGTCAGGCGAACGCTTTTCATCGCCACGACTTTGAAGCCGGCGTTCTCAATTCTATCGATAACTTTGCCGGTCAACATTCTGCTGGTGCAATCCGGTTTGAGAATGGCCAACGTACGCTCCACTTAGTTTCTCCTTTCAGGTTTGTATTCAATCCGCCAAGGTCAACAGTATGAGTGGCTTTCATCACTCAGAACGATGCATTCAATCATTTCTCTAAGCCCGGACCTTTTGCATCGTGCTTCCAATTTCAGCCGGACTTTCCGCCACGTGGACGCCAGCCTCTCGCAACGTGGTGATCTTCTCCTCCGCGGTCCCTTCGCTGCCAGAAATAATTGCGCCTGCGTGTCCCATACGCCGGCCGGGCGGCGCAGTTCTCCCGGCGATAAAGGCCACGACCGGTTTGCCAAAATTCTCTTTGATGTAAGCAGCCGCTTCCTGTTCTGCCGTGCCTCCGATCTCACCGATCAAAACAACGGCTTCTGTGCCTTGATCATCCTTGAACAATTTCAAGGCGTCCGTAAACGTGGTGCCAATGACCGGATCGCCGCCGATGCCGATGCAGGTGGACTGTCCGATCTCCAGGTCGCTGAGCTGCTTTACGGCCTCGTAGGTCAGCGTGCCACTTCTCGAGATCACACCAACGTTTCCGGGCTTGTGGATAAAGCCCGGCATGATGCCGATTTTGCACTTGCCGGGCGAAATCACCCCCGGGCAATTGGGGCCGACCAGCCGGGTGGCGCGCGACGACAGGTACTTGTGCACGTTAATCATGTCCAGAGCCGGAATCCCTTCGGTGATGCAGACGACCAATTGCACGCCAGCATCCGCAGCCTCCATGATCGCATCCGCGGCAAAGGGCGGCGGCACAAAAATTATCGAGGCATTCGCACGCTCCCTGGCGACAGCCTCGGCAACCGTATTGTATACGGGCACATCATCTTCAAATCTTTGTCCTCCCTTGCCCGGCGTGACCCCGGCAACGACCTTCGTGCCATATTCAATCATCTGCTTCGAATGGAAGCTTCCTTCCCCGCCGGTGATGCCCTGCACAACCAGCCGCGTATGTTCATCCGCTAAAATGCTCAATTTGGCTGTCTCCTCGCTTTTGGTTCAATCACACAAGCTAAGTTCCTTAAATAGCTAAGCGCTCGCTGCTGAGGCAACCTTCTGAGCTGCCTCGTTGAACGTCCTGCCGACCTCAAAAGAAATGTCGGATTGCTCCAGAAGCCGTGCGGCTTCTTCAGCGTTTGTCCCTTCAAGCCGCACAACCACAGGCACTTTGATGTCGATCTTCGTTGCCGCCTCGATGATACCACGGGCCACCCGGTCACAACGCACAATGCCACCGAATATGTTTACCAGAACAGCTTTCACATTCGTATCTGATAGAATGAGATGAAATCCATTCTCCACTGTCTCCGCGCTCGCGCCGCCGCCGACATCGAGAAAATTGGCCGGCTCGGAACCTGCCAGGTTGATCAAATCCATGGTGGCCATGGCCAGACCGGCTCCGTTAACCATGCAGCCAACTTTTCCATCCAGTTTGATGTAGTTCAGATCATATTTGGAGGCTTCGACTTCCAGCGGCTCTTCTTCATGAAGGTCGCGCAGCTCCACAAAATCCGCGTGGCGGTACATGGCGTTGTCATCAAAATTGATTTTGGCGTCGAGAGCCAGAACCCTGCCCTCTTTGGTAACAACAAGTGGATTGATTTCGGCCAGCGAGCAATCGGATTCGACGTAGGCTTTGTACAAGGCAGAAAAAAACCTCAGCGCATTCTTGACCTGCGCACCGACCAGCCCAAGCCCAAACGCCAGCTTGCGTGCCTGAAACGGCTGCAGCCCGACCGCCGGGTCGATGTACTCCTTCAAGATTCTTTCCGGTGTCTCAGCCGCCACTTTCTCGATTTCAACGCCCCCCTCGGTGCTGGCCATAAACACTAAGCGGCTCTTTGCCCGGTCCAGAACAATGCCGAGGTAGAGCTCGCGCGCGATAGCAAGTCCTTCTTCGATCAGGACTTTTCGCACCTTCTTACCCTGCGGGCCTGTCTGGTGCGTCACCAGATTCATCCCGATCATCTCACGCGCAATTCTCTCGGCCTCTTCTGCGGTTTGTGCGAGTTTTACTCCCCCGCCTTTTCCGCGGCCGCCTGCGTGAATCTGCGCCTTGACCACAACCATGTCTGTAAGCTCGGTAGCGACCTTCTTCGCCTCTGCCGCCGACTCAACGAGACTGCCGCGTGGCACATCAACTCCAAATCTCTTCAACAGTTCCTTTGCCTGATATTCATGAATCTTCAATGCACGTCCTCCAGGTATGAGTGTCCAGGAAATCGTATTCGGTTGACGAGCGACCTGAACAAGGTCAATTCTCCCTGATCCGGGTGCCTGTTCTACCCGCGATCGCGTCCTGCATTTTCTCAATCGAGGAAATTGTCACAGCTTTCCCGCCCGCTTCGATAAAATCGATGGCTGCCTGGATTTTCGGCCCCATGCTGCCTGCGGGAAACTGCCCCTCTGCCAGGTACCGTTTGGCCTGCAAAAGCGTCAGCTGGTCGAGAGGAATTTCATCATCTTTCTTGAAATTCAAAACGACCTGGTCAACACTGGTTAAAATGAACAGCTCCTCAGCCTCGATTTCGCAAGCCAGGATGGCAGAGGCCAGGTCTTTATCGATGACAGCGTCCGCGCCTTCCCACCTGCCGTCAGTTTCACGGTAGACCGGAATTCCCCCTCCGCCGGCACAAACGGTAATGGTTCCGTTGTCGATCAATCGCTTGATGGTCTTCTTTTCGACGATCTGCAACGGGACGGGCGACGGCACCACCCTTCGATACCCTCGACCAAGGTCTTTTTTCACGGCCCAACCGCGTTCTCGGACGACCTTGTCGACCTCCTGCTCGCAAATTATCGGCCCAACGAATTTGGTCGGCTCCAGAACCGACGGATCGTCACGGTCAACGACCACCTGGGTCAACACTGTGGCGACATCGCGATCGATGCCTGCTAAGTACAGCTTGTTCTGGAGCGATTGCTGAATCATGTACCCCATCCCTCCTTGCAAATCTGCCACGATGATTCCGAGTGGTAGGGGTGGAACAAAATGGCGGGTTTCCTCGACGCGAATAAGCGCGTTTCCAACTTGCGGACCGTTGCCGTGGGTGATTGCCAGGCGGTATCCCCGCTTGACCAGCTCAACAACACCATCCAGGCTGCGTCGCGTATTGGCGAATTGCTGCGTGATATTTCCTTCCTCGAACTCACGGGTTATGGCATTTCCCCCCAGCGCAACGACAGCGATCGGTCCATCCTTCATCTGTGGTCTCTATCCGTGGGAAACGGACTACTGAAGTTTCCGCAAGACATCTTGTAAGTCGGGCTTGCCAATCTCCTGCAGCTCATACGTCACACGAACAGCGGGCTTGTTGATCTGAATCAGTTTTCTCAGGTCGATGGGCGTCCCGATGACCACCGCATCGCAATCCACGCTGTTGATGGTGGCTTCAAGATCCTTCATCTGCTGTTTGCCATACCCCATCGCCGGCAGCAATGCCCCGATTTCTGGATAGATTTCGAATGTCTCCCGCAACGATCCTTTCAAAAAGGGCCGCGGATCCACGACTTCGGCAGCGCCGCATCTACGGGCCGCAACCACCGCGGCACCCAGTGTCATCTCACCATGAGTCAGCGTAGGCCCATCCTCGACAGCTAGCACACGCTTGCCGGAAAGAACGCTGGCATCTTCCACAAAAATCGGCGAAGCTGCATCGATAATCAAGACGCCCGGATTGGCCCTCTGAATATTATCCCGCACCGTCTGCACATCTTCCGGCGAAGCGGAGGTCTGCTTGTTGATGACCACCACATCAGCCATTCTCACGTTCGTTTCCCCCGGATAATAGCTCACCTCGTGACCAGGTCTGAGTGGATCAGCGACGACGATATGAATATCTGGCTTGAAAAACGGCGTGTCATTGTTGCCCCCATCCCACACGACAACATCTGCTTCTTGCTCCGCATTCCTCAAGATAGTCTCGTAGTCGATGCCGGCATAAACAATAGACCCCATCGCCAAATGGGGTTCATATTCTTCACGCTCTTCGATTGTACAATTGTGCCTGCCCAGGTCCTCATACGTTTCAAATCGCTGACACCTCTGGGCCACCAAATCGCCGTACGGCATGGGATGGCGGACGACCACGAGCTTTTTTCCCATGTCTCGCAAGACACGTGTCACCCTGCGGGTGGTCTGACTCTTACCGCAGCCAGTTCGAACTGCGCAAATTGCAACCACCGGCTTGGTACTCCTCAACATCGTGGCATGCGGATTCAGTACCACAAATGAAGCACCGGCAGCGTTGATCATCGCCGCTTTGTTCATGATGTATTGATATGAGACATCGCTGTACGAAAAAATGACTTCAGTAACCTCGTACTTTTCGATGAGAGACACCAGTTCACTCTCCTGGTGCACCGGTATGCCGTGTGGATAAGCTTCTCCTGCAAGTTCGGCGGGATAAACCCGGCCGTCTATGTCTGGAATCTGGCTGGCCGTAAAGGCGACCACCTGAACGCTTTCATTGCCCTTATACACCGTATTGAAATTGTGAAAATCGCGGCCGGCCGCACCCATAATGATGATTTTTCTTCGCTGCATCGCATCTTCGCCTTAGGTTTTGGATTTGCTGATCAAAAACAGAGGGGGAATATAGCACAATTTGCATCAATTTGCAAGATTTTTTCAGGAATGCCACCGTCTCGGATCAGCATTTCAGATGTCTCCAGAGGTGCGCTTTCGACGCCAGTGTATGTAAAAATTACTCGCACATTAAGAATCGCGTCTATTCGCAACAAATCAACTCGATTCCTTAAAACCTGTTGAAAAACTGTTTTATTTTGTAACAAGGTGTACTGTTTTCGATCAATTGAATGATTTCAAACCGTATAAAATATCAACAACTCAGAAATGAACACGGGTGATTTTTAGCCAAAGAAGTTTTCTTTCACACCTGGTCTCATCTCCTGGGCATTATTAACTATTTGAAACAACAAGAGATAGCTACGATATCGACTCGGGCTGAGGTCTCCGATACGCAGCCCGGGTTCCTAAGTCAACAAAAAAGTCAAATATTGGCACAAATGTTGCAAAATGAAGCAGAGAAGGCTCAATCAAGTGTTTCAAAATGACATCATGATGTAACCGCTGTGCCTGCACCGGGGTCACAGTCAAAGGTGGACGGGTTAGAGACGCAAGGGTAGGCGCCCAACCATGAATCCCGATGTGAGGTCAGAACATTTCCGGAAAGTTGGCTTGATTCATTCCCCTTTTTTGAGTGTACAAGATGTAACACAACTAACAATCTTTGGAGGATCAACCATGGAAAAGGTGGAAAAAAACAATGTCATTCTCTTTGATAGATCACTGTTGAACGGGGGCCGAGCCCTTGACGAGATCTTAGAGAAAGAAGGGTACACGCCCACCCACTACGACAGTCTGAGAAATGCATTGGAAATCACCATGACCGAAAAGCCCATTGTGGTGGTGATCGACATGGATGAATTTGGGGAAAAAGCATGGTCAGCATGTCTGGAACTGAAAGATGATATTGGTACCAGAAAAACAGGTATTATTTTGCTGTCATCCAACAACGATGATATGTTGAAAATTAAAGGTTTTGAGATGGGTGCCGATGACTTTGTAACAAAGCCCTACAACAAAAGGGAATTGGCTGCAAGGATCAAAGCCATCAGCCGTAGACTTTCGGCCACGGAAGGCAAGAAGATTAAAGTCAAGGATATTGAGATCAACCTGGACGAGCACAGAGTAAGTAAGGCAGGGAAGCCTATTGACTTAACTTACATTCAGTTTAAGCTCCTTTATTTGCTGGCCTCGCGCCGCATGAATGTTTTCTCAAGAAAGGAAATTCTCGAGAAGGTCTGGGGCAAAAAAGTCTACGTCACCAATCGAACAGTGGACGTTCATATCAAGAGGCTGCGTGAGAAGTTGGGAGAATACAAGTACCCATCTCAATATATTGAAACCATACATGGTACAGGATACCGTTTCCTCTGATACCTCATTTTTTCCTCCCTCCGGGCCCCTGGCTGTGATGGCTGGGGGCTTTTTTTATCTTAGCCCTACTTGCGCTATGACACGGAGGCCTGACTTCCGTTGCCGCTAATCAGCCACCTGAACCCTTGATAATACTTGTCCTCCCAAAAACCTAGATGATAGGGAGGGCTTTTCTTGAGTCGTAGCTTGATCACAAACTCTTTCGCATGGGCCAAGATGGTCGCCCCGCTCGCCTGCGTCTTCTTAAAATAAACCCTGACAGGGACACGAACGGCAAGACGCTTCGCGCTTTCGAAGTCAGTTGGCTTGTCGTGAAATCTTTCGATGACATTGAAAATCTGCCGTTGCGGAGTATAGGTGTACCCTGAACCATTCTCCAAAGTTATGACCAGGTTGCGTTTCAAAAAGTCAAGCTGTTCGCTCTGGGACCAGCCAGCATAAAATGGCAAGCGTAAGTCTAGCGAAAAAATCAGGAAATGCTCATGCAAGGTCCGCAGCCGGGTCAATCTCGCCTGGTATTCATCTATGCTAAACGCCTCTTCTTTGGCGGTAAGCTCCAGATCATAGGCATCGACGGTGGGCGTGATGAGGTAAGCAGTGCTATTCTCTTTGAATATCAGATCGCCAAACTGTTTCCCGCGCAACGCCGTGACCAACTCGGCAAAGTCCTGGTTCCCCTCTGCCCGGGTTTCGCGCAGGCCCGAAGGATTATCAACGCTAAACTCCGAAATGTGGATCTTTGGTGGGCTCGCGCAGGCGGCTTGAAGGACCAGGGTCAGACACCCAATCGCGATTTTGTTCACTTTACTCACTCCGATTTGAAGAATGTATAGACGCCGGCAGGCATGAATTTTCGGTTAGCCACCCGGCGGTCAAGCCACGGACCTTTGCTCTTGACACGCGTACTGCAATTGGTAGAGTTTGTAGTAGATCCCTTGCTGCGCCAGAAGCTCCTGGTGTGTGCCGACTTCCCGAATTTGCCCTTTGTGCAAAACCATGATGCGGTCCGCATTCTGAATAGTTGACAGGCGGTGCGCAACTACCAGCGAAGTACGATTCAACATCAACCGCTCCATGGCGTCTTGAATAAGCAGCTCGGTCTCGGTGTCGACGCTGGACGTGGCTTCGTCCAGAATGAGCACGGGCGGGTCGTAGGCAAGGGCACGGGCGAAAGAGAGAAGCTGGCGCTGACCAACAGATAATCCTTTGCCGCGCTCGAGGACCGAGTGCTCATACTGGCCCGGCAGTCTGAGGATGAATTGCTCCGCGTGCACGGTCCTGGCCGCCTGAACCAGTCTTTCGTCGGGAATGGCTCTGTTGTCCATACGAATGTTATGCGCCACAGTACCGTCAAAGATGAAGACGTCTTGCAGAACCATTCCAAAGCACTCGCGTAGCTCCATGGGATTGCATTCCTTGATGTCCATGCCATCGACCAGAATCTGACCCTGGTTGACTTCATAGAATCGCAGCAGGAGATTCATGATGGAGGTCTTGCCGGCACCCGTTGCGCCAACGAAGGCCACTTTCTCGCCAGGCTGAACATGGAACGAAATGTCCTTCAAGACGTACTCCTCATTCTTATAAGCAAACCAGACATGGCGGAACTCAATCTCTCCCCGGAACTTGCGCCCCGTCCGTAGAGGCAGTTCAAACCCGGGCTCCGGCTCTTTATCCAGCAGGCTGAAAATACGCTCAGACGAGGCCATGGCGGATTGCATAATGTTGTACTTCTCTGATAAGTCCATGATGGGGCGGAAAAACATTTCAGCGTACTGAATGAAGGCGACCAGGGCGCCGAACGTCAGCGTACCCTGGATAATTCGTCCGCCACCGTGCCAAATGATCAGGCCGATGGCCAGCGCACTGATGATCTTCACCACCGGATAGAATGTGGCGTAATAGAGAATCGTCTTCAGATATGAATCCAGATGGTCGCGGTTGAGCGTGTCAAACCTGGCAAAGTTGCGCCTCTCGCGATTGAACAACTGCACGACCGACATCCCGGTGATGTTCTCCTGCAGAAAAGAATTGATTCTTGCTATGCGTACGCGGATGACGCGATAGATATCCCGCACCAGCTTCTTGAACAAGAAGGTCGCATAAAAAAGCAGCGGCAGCACGGAAAATGTCACCAGTGCAAGCTTCAGGTTGAACGCCAGCAGCACAGCGACAATGCCGAGCAACTTAAAAATATCACCAAAGATGGCGACTGCGCCGGAAGAAAGCATCTGGTGCAGGCTACCGACATCCGTTGTCACCCGTGTCACAATTCTGCCCACAGGATTACGATCGAAATAGGAAACCGGTAGTGTCTGGATGTGCGCAAAAATCTGGCTGCGCATGTCGTACATCGCTTTTTGGCCAATCCAGTTGACCAGATAGGTTTGCAGAAACTGGAAGAGGAATTCCAGGATCAGCACACCGCCGTAGATGATGCAGATGAAAGTCAACCCATGGTAATCGCTTTTCGAAATGTGGTCGTCTATGCCGATCTTTGTAAGAAAAGGTCCGGCCAGATGGGCCATCGAAGCGATCAGAAGCGTGAAAACAGACAGGACGATCTGGAATTTGTACGGTTTGAGAAAAGAGAGCAACCGCTTCATTAAGCGGCTGTCATAAGCCTTTCCCAGAACTTCTTCAGCGTGAATATCTTGACTCAAGATAACTCCTGATTCTCAAGGGATTGTGGCTCGTCTTCGTTTAGTTAGAAAGCTTGCAAAGCCTCTTCCAATAGTTGCTTTTCGTAGAGCTCCGCGTACATCCCACCGAGTGAGAGCAACTCGCCATGGGTTCCTTGCTCCCGGATTTTCCCCTCTGCCAGGACGATGATCAAGTCAGCATCCCTGACAGTGGAAATGCGGTGCGAAACGATAAGGCTTGTGCGCTGCTGCATCACCTGTCGCAGGTGCCCCAAAATCGCTTCTTCGGTGTAAGTGTCGACGGCGGAGAGCGAATCATCCAAGATCAGAATTTTGGGCCTCCGCATGACAGCTCGGGCGATGGCCGTGCGCTGCTTCTGGCCACCGGAGAGGTTGATACCGCGCTCACCTAATATGGTTTCGAAGCCTTTGGGCAGCTCCTGAATATCCTTGCGGATTTGGGCGATTTCAGCCGCCTGCTCGATCTCCTGCCGCGACTCGTCCTCCACGCCGAAAGCGATATTTGCACCCAACGTTTCCGAGAAGAGAAATGTTTCCTGCGGCACATAGCCGATATTCCGGCGCAGAATCTGGATGGGAATCTCACGAATATCAACCCCGTCGACCAGGACCTGCCCGGCTGAGGCTTCAATCAAACGGGGAATGTGATTGATCAACGTGGATTTGCCGCTGCCAGTCGGACCGACGATTGCGAGCGTCATGCCCTTTTCGATCTCGAGATCGATATCGTTGAGCACTGGCCGGCCGTTATAGGCGAAACTGACTCCTCGAAACTCGATGTGACCTTCGAGGTCGCCAATGCTTGACAGGGTGCGGGCATTATCTTTTATCTCCGGCTCCATTTCAAGAATCCGGTTCAGCCGTGCCATGGAGGCAATGCCCTGCTGCACGAGATTGATGACCCAGCCCAGCGCGATCATCGGCCAGCTTAGCATGCTCAAGTAGGCAAAAAACGCCACAAACTCGCCCAGGGAAATCTCGCCCGCAATCACCTTGCGACCGCCATACCAGAGCACAATCAAGGCCCCGATGCCGATCAGCAGCGTCATGGCTGCATACATCACCCCTCTGAACTTGACCATGCTCAGGTTCTTGTCGACAAAATCGCGGTTCAACAGCTTGAAACCGTCGCTCTCGCTGCCCTGGCGCCCGTAGGCTTTCACAATACGCATGCCGGAAAGGTTGTCCTGCACTTTCGAAGTGATGGCAGCATATTGTGCCTGGATTTCCCGGTGGGCCTGGTTCAGACGGCGAGCCAACTGCTGCACCACAACGGCCATGACCGGGAACGGTAGCATGGCCAGCAGGGTCAGCTTGACATTGATGTAGAGCATCAAGCCGAAGGCCCCCATCGAAATCAAGGTGTTGAGCGAGTACATGATCGCCGGGCCAACCACCTGGCGCACGGCCTCCAGGTCGTTGGTGCCACGCGCCATCAAATCCCCGGTCTTGACACGATGATAAAAAGACTGGGAAAGCTTTTGCAGGTGGGAAAAAAAGTCATTCCTCAAGTCATACTCTATCTTACGGGATACACTGACAATGGTCTTGCGCATCAAAAACCGGAAGATGCCCTCCACCAGAGCAATGCTGACGATGAGCCCGCCATATTTGAGCAGACTCCTTGTCGTGATTTCCAATTTCAGGGAATCGATCGCATTCTTGAGCACCCACGGCGCGAGCAAAGCAAAGCAGTTCGTCAGGATGACGAAGAGGCACCCGACGAGCATCGGGCGCTTATAGCGCAACAGGTATGTTTTCAGACGTCCTAATTCTCGAATGACCGGACTCCTTGCGTTGGTGGTGTGTGCACAGCAGCGCTGCTGCCATAGAAATTAGCATTTGAAATCCACGTAACTGGATGAACTAGAGGAGCTGTCCCAAAAGTCCTCAAGAGATGTCATTGCGAGTCCCGCGTCTTTTGCGGCACTCGCAATGACATGCTACTACCTTTTTTGGGGACAGCGCCATATCCTGCAAAAAACACCCAATCATCGCCTCATCATATGAACCCTCGGTTGATTCCGCAGGAACAAAACCACAAGACATCAGGCGCGGTGCGATGGTTTCGACGCTCCGGTACTCGTCCGCCGCGCCCGTTTGGAAGACTGTCGTTTGGACTTCTGTGAGCCACGGCCAGATGTGAGAGCGCTCGAATGTTGCCGGATGAAATCAAGGATTTCTTGTCGAACTTGCTCTTTTTCGACATCTACCGTAATAACATGATAGGAGCGCTCAAGGTCGACTTTGCGCTTCTCTGCTGAGATCACAGAGTTGAAAATGAGATCTGCGTTCTGAAATGCAACCGTATGGTCTTGTCTCGAATGGATGACCAGAAGTGGCTGCTCGATCTCCGGTAAGTCAGCGAGTACATGGTCGGTCAGTTGGAAGAGTTGCTCGACGGCGGCATAGGGGTAGCGACGATAACTCCCCAGCTTCGCTTTCGCGGCGACATCCCGGACATCCTCTCCATGTTTCTTCCGGCGGTATTTCCGAAGATGTTTGATGTACTTGACGGCGGGTTTCCGCCAGCCCGGAAAAACCACCGGCGCCGCGAGCGCGATCAAGCCCTCGACCGGTTTGTGCGCAGCCAGGTGGAGCGCTAACGTGCCCCCCATGGACAATCCGCACACGAAAACCTCCCGCGAGCTTGATGCCAGGTGATGATAAGCTGTTTTCACATGATCAAACCAGTCCCGCCAGCCAAAATTGAACATATCCCCTGAATGCGTCCCATGACCTGGGAGGGTCGGCGTCAGCACGGTGATGTCATGATCGCCGAGAAATGCGCCCAGGTCGACAAACTCGTTCGGGCTGCCTGTGAAGCCATGAATGAGCAAACACCCAACCGGGCCTTTTTTGTGAAGAATCTCCTCTGGCATGCACGCTATCCCTATATTAAATTAAAAAATAGGCTGGCGGCCCGGGGTTGTCTCCCAGTGCAGTAAATCCCCGGCCACACGGGCGGGTACCTGGCGGGCGCCAGAAAGGAAAATACCCATTAGCCCGGGGTTGCCACCAGCCTAATTCCCAATGCGGCGATGCCGCATCCGACGGCGTTACTTCTCATTCTCTTGCATTTTTTTGCCAATCCTGAGAAGTAGCGCATAGATTCCTGGTCTTCTCTATCGACATAAATATAGGGCTTTTCGGACAAAAATCAACCCTTTTAGATCAAAATGATGGGCATGACCACACAGTCGAATCCAGAACAAAATTCCACAAAAAGCTTAGAATTCTCTTGACTTTAGCACCGAAATGGACTATATTGGGGTATTGTGGGATGAAATGGGAAGAATTGGGTCTCACCCATCTAGGCGTTTCGGGCTTTTTATGGAGTACTTCCTCGGCACATACGATTATACGATCGACGACCACAATCGGTTGAATATTCCGGCAAAGTTTCGAAAGGTCATGAGCCGGCTAGAGGAAAGCAACTTCATTATTTCCAAGGAACAAGACGACCATTTGACCGTGTACCCCTACAAATTCTGGAAAACGCAAATCGGAGACAAGATCGTTGCTTTGCCACACAGCGATCCGAAAGCGAACCGGTTAAGACGACTTCTTGGCATCAAGACCACGGAGGTTGCCCTCGACAAACAAGGAAGGGTCAATATTCCTGCCGACTACTGCAATCACGCCGGAATCGAAAAAAACGTTAGGATAATCGGCTCCGTTGATACGATACAACTGTGGAATCCTGATACCTACGACCAAATTTCCCGAGTTGCTGAAGAACAATCACTCATTGAGGAATACCAGGCCTTTGGCATTTAATCGCTGAGTAGGTTATGTATCATGAACCTGTTCTGCTCCAAAAGGTTGCCGAATTCTTAATCCACGACCGAAACGGTATTTATCTTGACGGCACGCTGGGAGGCGGCGGCCACGCGGAGAGCATACTCGAGCATCTGAGTCTGAAGGCTCAGCTCATCGGTCTCGACCTCGACACAGAAGCCACGCGCTTTGCCGGAGACCGACTGCTGCGATTTGGGAAACGGGTCCATATCGAGAATTGCAATTTCAAGGATTTCGAACAGGTGCTAAGGCAGTTGAACATCAGTCGCTTAGATGGCATTCTTCTGGATCTCGGGCTTTCGTCGCACCAGATCGATACGGCAGACCGTGGCTTTAGCTACAGTCTGGCTGGCCGACTGGATATGCGAATGGACTCGAGCCAGGGGTTGACGGCTGAAGCGGTCGTCAATACCTATTCCGAGGGAACGCTCGCCAGCATTTTCAGAGATTATGGCGAGGAGCGGCGTGCAAGAGCCATTGCCAGAGCAATAAGAAGAGAACGGGAAAAATCTCGAATTGTTACGACCCTGCAGTTGCGGCAGATTGTCTCCAGGGTACTCCCGCCGCAATTCAGGGTGAAATCGCTGGCACGCGTTTTTCAGGCACTGAGGATTGCGGTCAATGAAGAGCTGAGCAATCTCAACCACTTTTTGGAGAAGAGCTCGACTTATCTGAAACCAGGAGGCCGCATCGTGGTCATTGCCTATCACTCCCTGGAAGACCGGGCCGTGAAGACGTTTTTTAGACAGCAGGCGGCGGCTTGTGTTTGTCCACCCGAGCTCCCTGTTTGCATTTGTGGCCAAAAGAGCCGACTGAAGATCTTGACGCGGCGGCCTGTGCGGCCTCAAGAAGAGGAAATCAATCGCAATCCACGCAGCCGGAGCGCCAGGTTGCGCGCTGCGGAAGTGATAAGATAACCGAGTGGCAGAATTTGATGGCACGACACGCTCACATTCCCGTCATCAAGAACCGGGGGCTTGTATTAGAGAAAAAGAGAAAGCCTCTCCTGCCACGAAAACTGGGCTGGCTGGTGGTGGTTTTCGCTTTGATGCTGCTTTACGTTTGGCTGAAGGTGGAAACGAATCTGCATCTGGCTGAAATCAGAAGCCTGGAAACCCGGTTAGATGAGAATCTGCAAGAAACTGAAAAGTTGCAGGCAGAGGTCGTGAGACTCTCGAGTTTTGACCGGATTCAAACAATCGCACAATCGATAGGATTGACATTTCTTCCCAATGAGCAAATCGTTGAGATATCCACGGAATAGGATGCCGTCCATTCCAAAGAAGACTGTCTTGCGCTCCGGCTCGCTGGAAAGATATTGGCGCGTCTACGTGGTGCAGTTCGGGTTGTACTTCTCTTTTGCTGGCATCTGCGGGCGATTGCTTCAGATTCAAGTCATGAACCATGAAAAATACCAGCAAATGGCCGCGGAGCAGTACACCTATGAATCGACGCAAAAAGCGCCGCGCGGGCTCATTTATGACCGCACCGGTATCACAATTGCATTCAACAAGCTGAGATATGATTTGGGGGTCTACACGCGGGCGGTGGATGATCACGAGCGGCTGGCTGAAAAATTGGCTGGCCTTCTATCGCTAAGCACCGACACGATCCTGGGCAAGTTGAAAAACGTTTCATCTTATACCCTTATCCAGCGCGGACTGGACGAAGAGCAGGCGAAAATCATCGATGTGCTCAAGCTGCCCGGCGTTACCATCAGCAGAGCGAACGACAGGATGTACCCCTTTGACGAAAAGCTGGCTCAGGTCATCGGATTCTCGGATATCGATGGCGTGGGCATCAGCGGTATCGAGCTCCAATTTGACGAGCTTCTCAAAGGCAACGATGGCTGGATGCTTTTGCAGAGAGATGCCAAAGGTAAAAAAATCATGCCGATCGCAGCGCAGACCAAAGCCAGTCAGAGCGGCGCCAACATCGTTCTGACGATTGACCAGGTCCTGCAAGCGATCGTCGAAAACGAGCTCACGCGGGCCGTTGAGAGATTCAACGCCAGGGGCGGTACCGCCATCATCACCAATCCAGGGACAGGAGAGATTCTGGCCATGGCGTCCGCGCCGGGATTCGATGCAAACGAGGCGAAGAGGCGACCGGAAGCCTGGCGCATTCGGGCCATTACTGACATTTTCGAGCCCGGGTCAACCTTCAAAATCGTCACCATGATGGTGGCGCTCTCAGACAGTATCATGAACACGGAAGATATCGTTTTTTGTGAGAATGGCACGCTCGAGTTGTTTGGCGAGACAATCAACGATCCGAAGAGCCACGGCTGGCTTTCCTTCAAGAATGTTTTTAAATACTCCAGCAACATTGGCACAGCCAAGATCGCACTAAAAATTGGCAGAGAAAGGCTGTTCGAGGCGGCCAGGGACTTTGGTTTCGGCACCCAGACCGGCATCGAACTCCCGGGCGAAGTGGCGGGGATCCTCAAAAAGCCATCGCAGTGGTCGAGGTTCAGCGTGGCGGCCATTTCCTACGGACATGAGATTGCGGTGACCGCGCTGCAAATGGCCATGGCATACGGCGCCGTCGCCAATGGCGGCATGCTCATGAGACCGACTATCGTCAAAGAAATTCATGATCGTGACGGCAAGATCCTCTTTGAATCCGGGCCGCAAGTTATCCGGCACGTGATGACGCCGAGAGTCGCGCAGCAAATGACCGACATCCTTGTGGAAGTCGTCGAGCAGGGCACCGGAAAAATGGCCAGGATCGAGGGGGTCAGTCTCGCCGGCAAGACCGGCACGGCGCAAAAACCAAAGGTCGGCAAGATTGGCTACTCCAAATCCAAATATGTGGCCTCCTTTGTCGGCTTCACCCCTGCCGAGCAGGCGCAGCTTTTGATCTATGTTGCGATCGATGAACCGTATCCGGTGCACGGCGGCGGCAGCGTAGCCGCACCCGTGGTGCGAAACATCCTGCAACGCATCATCAAGATTCCCGGCAAAGCAGCACCGCACAAACGCACGCGACCAGACGACCAGCACATGGCCGAGAATCAGGTGATTCCTGACATCGCGGGGCATGACCTTGTCACCGCAGAGCGCATTCTGGACGAGCTCGATATTGCATATGAGATTCAAGGGGAGGGCGCCATCATCCAAAGCCAGCTTACCACCAATGCGCCCGGCAAGGGGGGCAGGCTAAAGGTCTTGCTGATACTCGGCCCCGACGAAACTCAATCAGAATATGCCGTGATGCCGAATCTCGTTGGCCTTTCGCTGCGCAAGGCGATTGTCGAGCTTTCGGGACGAGGGCTGCAAGCCAAGGTGCTCGGCAGCGGTCAGGTTGTCAAGCAACAGCCGGGAAAAGGGGCAAAAATCAGAGTTGGCGCACGCTGCTATCTGCAGTGCCGCCCACGTTTCTCCGTGAAACTCCTGGGCAACTGATGCATGATGAAGCTCGAGCTCAAAAAATTTCTAAGCATCCCCGCATGCAAATTCGAGTTTACCGGGCACCGGCCCCATCTGAAAACACAGATGGCCGGCGTCTCGATTGACAGCAGAACATTGCACCCCGGAGAACTCTATATCGCCCTGAAAGGTGAGAATCACGACGGCCACGATTTCGTGACTGCCGCTCTTGAAAAGCAGGCGAGCGCGGCCGTGGTCGAACGGAGCTTCTGGCAGGACAACAAAGCACACCTGACCGGGTGCCCGCTCTTTGTGGTGGAAAACACCTTGACCGCCCTGCAAAAATTGGCCAACTTCACCCGCAAACAGTACAAGATTCCGGTGCTCGCCTTGACCGGCACGAATGGCAAAACCACGACCAAAGAGATGATCGCCGCCGTACTTTCGCAAGCCGGCAACGTGTGCAAAACACAAGGAAATCTCAACAATCATATCGGGGTTCCCCTCACGTTGTTGACTCTGGACAAGGGTCATGATTTCCTGGTCGTGGAGATGGGGACAAACCATTTTGGTGAAATCGCCCGGCTTTGCGAGATTGCTGAGCCAGAATACGGATTGATTACCAATGTCGGCCACGGCCACACAGAATTCTTGCGGGATTTGCAGGGCGTGGCGCAAGCCAAACTGGAGCTGTTCGACTACCTTCGCTCTAAAGGCTGGCTGTTCGTCAACCTCGACGACCCCGTGCTTGCGCAGAAAGCTCCCCAGGTCAGGCGAAGCACTCGCTATGGATTCACACCGGACTCGGACGTTGTGGCCGAGGAATTGGACCTGGACGAGGCCGGCCGGCCGGCCATGCGCATCGAAGGGATGACGATGAGATTGAATCTTGTCGGCATGCACAATCTCACCAACGCGTTGGCCGCCGTCGCCGTGGGGAAAAAATTCGGGATTGCTCTGGAACAGATCAAACGTGCGCTCGAAACGGTTCACATCCCTTCCAAACGAATGGAAGTCACCCGGCAAAACGATATCACGATTCTCAATGATTGCTACAACGCGAATCCGGAATCGACTCTGGCGGCGCTCCGGACGCTGGCGGCATTCCCAGCCGCTGGCAAGAAACTGCTCGCGCTCGGCGACATGCTCGAGCTCGGTGAGCACGCAGAAGAAAAACACGCCCAGATCGGCAAGTCCGTACGGGAGTACCGCGTCAACGCACTGTTCGCCTACGGCCCACTCTCCCGCCACGCGGTCGACGCTTGCCAAAAGCACAGCCCCAAAATGGCCGCCCACCATTTCAACAGCAAGCAAGAGCTGATCACGGCGCTCAGACATGACCTCGCCCCGGGCGATTTGCTGCTGGTGAAGGGGTCGCGCGGCATGAAAATGGAAGAAGTCATAGAAGCTCTCAAAAGGGAAGGCTGAAATCATGTTCTACTATTTACTCTACCCGTTGCGAGATGTCATTTCGGGCTTCAACCTGTTTCGGTATATCACGTTCAGATCAGCCTGGGCGGCCATCACAGCGTTGGGCATCAGCCTGTTCGTGGGACCGTTCATTATTCGCAAGCTGCGTGAGTACCAGATCGGTGAGGAGATCCGCACCGACGGCCCCAAGACGCATTTGAAAAAAGCAGGAACGCCGACCATGGGCGGACTCATCGTCCTGGCCTCCGTGGTCATCCCGACGCTGCTGTGGGCCCGGATCGGCAACATCTATGTTTTGCTCATCCTGTTCGCCACGCTCTGGATGGGCATCGTCGGCTTCATTGACGACTACCGGAAGGCAGTCAAAAAGATGCCGAAAGGCTTGATCGGGCGCTACAAGCTGGCGGGTCAGTTGACGCTGGGCTTGATCATAGGCTGCATTCTATATTTTTCCGAGCAATTCGAGGGCATCAACACGTTGAGTACGCTGCCATTCTTCAAGGACTACGAGATCGATTTCGGGTACCTGTACATTCCCATGGTGGTGTTTGTCCTCACGGCGACCTCCAATTCGGTCAACCTGACGGACGGGTTGGATGGGCTGGCGATTGGCCTGGTGGGCATTTCGGCGCTCACCTGGGCCGGCATTGCCTACGTTAGCGGTCGCGTCGACTTCAGCGATTACCTCAATATCATCTATCTGCCCGGAGCCGCAGAGCTAACGGTTTTCTGCACGGCGCTGGTCGGGGCCTCTCTGGGATTTCTGTGGTACAATTCGTACCCGGCCAAGGTGTTCATGGGGGATACGGGCTCGCTTGCCCTGGGCAGTGCGATAGGAACGTTGGCGATTTTGCTGAAGAAGGAGCTGCTTTTGCTCATCATCGGAGGCGTCTTTGTCGCCGAGACCCTGTCCGTGATCATACAGGTGACGTACTACAAGTACGCTCGCAAGCGCATTTTCAGAATGGCGCCGATTCACCACCATTTCGAGCTGAAAGGCTGGGAGGAACCACGGGTCGTGGTGCGCTTCTGGATCGTGGCGATTCTGTTGGCTTTGTTGAGTTTGAGCACATTCAAGATTCGCTAAAATGGAAAGCAAAACTCCCAAGTTTGATTCACCTCTGGTTGTGACCGTCACGATCCTGTTGGTCCTGGGTGTGGTCATGGTTTACAGCGCCAGCTCCTTTAAAGCTCAGGAGACTTACGGCGACAGTCATTATTTCTTGAAGCACCATCTTTACCGCGTGGGAGTTGGCTTTGTGCTCATGCTGATCGTTGCCCAGATCAACTATCGCACGTGGCTGAATTTCTCCCCCGTCTTCCTGCTGCTGTGTTTGCTTGCACTGAGTTTCACGTTGGTCTCTGACAGTGTTCCGGTCATCCGGGGGAGCCGTCGTTGGATCACCATCGGATTTCTGACCTTTCAGCCTTCTGATTTCGCCAGGCTGGCGCTGATCCTGTTCCTGAGCCTGTCACTGGGTGCGGCGAACTTTGTGACGCGCAAGTCGGTTCAAAGCTTTCTTTTTCATCTTGCAGTTGTCGGCTGTGTGGTCGTGCCAGTCATCGCCCAGCCGGACATTGGCAGCGCGCTCTTGATCGGGTTCATATCGCTGACCATCATCTTCATCGCCGGCGAGCGCTTGCGCCATCTTCTGTGGCTCGGTCTGACCACCGCGCCTTTCTTCTTGCTGTTCATCCTGCGGGACGGGTATCAAAAAATCAGAATCATGAAATTCATCCGGTCTTTCAAAGGCGAGAGCCTCGACTGGCAACCTCTACAGGCGTTCATCGCGCTCGGCAACGGCAGCGTCTGGGGGCTGGGTCTCGGCGGCAGCCGCCAAAAGTACCACTTTTTGCCCGATCCCTTTACAGACTTCATCTTCGCCATTGTCGGTGAGGAGATGGGGTTTGTCGGCACCCTGCTGGTGCTGATTCTCTTCATCGTCCTGATCTATAGCGGATTCAAAATCGCCATGCAGGCGCCGGATTTCCAGGGCAAGATTCTCGGACTTGGCATGATCACCAATATCGCGCTTTATGCCTGTGCAAGCATGGCCGTTGTGGTCAATTTTCTTCCAACAACTGGCATACCGCTGCCGTTTTTGAGCTACGGCGGGTCAGCCCTGGTCGTCAATCTTTTCGGCGTCGGTGTGTTGTTGAACATCGCGGAACAAAGTCGCCAGGAGCACCTGCTGCGCCCGGGCGGCTATCAACAGCGCAGGGTGGCGCGACACCATGGCTAGGCATGCAGTCGAAAACTCTGCGCGTGTCCCGGGCAGAAGGGACTCCTGGCCCAAAAAGGGCACGGAAGGGCAGCCTGAGCAGGCGTCCAATATCGAACCGCTCAGGGTCGTCTTTGCCGGAGGAGGCACCGGCGGACACCTCTATCCGGCTGTCGCTCTGGCGCAAGAATTTACAAGAAAACGCCCGGCCGAGATTCTGTTCATCGGCACGAGTTATGGAATTGAAAACAAGGTCATGCCCAAATTGCCGTACAAATTCAAAACAATCTGGATGCGTGGGCTGCATCGCCGTGAAATTCTGTCCAACCTGCTCTTTCCCGTGCGGTTGCTCGTGAGCTTATTGCAGTGTAGCGCCATCTTCCGGGCCTTTCGTCCGCAGGTGGTCATCGGCACGGGCGGCTATGTCAGCGGCCCCGCTCTGATGATGGCTGTGCTGCTCGGCATTCCCACCGTCATTCAGGAGCAGAACAGTTATCCCGGTCTGGTCAATCGGCTCCTGGGGAAGCGCGTCCGTCAGGTCCACGTGACTTTCGAAGACTCGAAACGCTACTTCCAGGGTCAACCCAATATCTTTGTCAGCGGCAATCCCGTGCGCGCAGATCTGACCGGCAGGGAGAGCAAGATGGCACGAAGCAAGTTTCATCTCAGTGACGGCAAAACGACTCTCTTTATCTTTGGCGGCAGCCAGGGTGCGCACGCGATCAACCAGACGGTGCTCGAGAGTCTTGCCAGACTTTTAGAAATAAAAGAGCTGCAAATCTTGTGGGCGACTGGCCCGGGCGATTGGGATGAGGTGTCAACGCGATGCCGGGAGCTCGGTGAACGCATCTCCTGCCATGCTTATCTGGATGACATGGCCTCGGCCTACGCGGCCGCCGATTTCGTGCTCTGTCGTTCAGGCGCCTCTGCCCTGGCAGAGATTGCCCTTTGCGGGCTGCCAGCCATTCTTGTGCCTCTGCCAACGGCTGCCGCCGGCCATCAGGAGTTCAACGCCAGATCGGTGGAAAAAGCAGGAGCCGGCGTCGTGATTTTGCAGCAGCATCTTACGGCAGAGGTGCTGGTTCGGACGGTCACAGATTTTGTGCGCCATGCCAAGAAACGCAGAGTTCTGTCGCAAGCGGCCAGCAAACTGGCCCGGCCGCAAGCGGCCAGGGAAATCATCGAGAGAATACTCTCGATCGTATAGTCGAGTTGCGAATCCCAAAAGGGGAGGTCGGGTATGATTGTCTACTCCAAATATAGCACGGTTCACAGGGGGAAGAGGCTTGAATTCGCCACCACCAGGCGCATGGCACTGGTGCTGCTCATCATCACCACCACACTGCTACTGATGCTGAAAGTGGCTGGCTGGCTCAACGCGCAGGCGATGTTCACGCTCAAAGATATTCGCGTTGAGGGCAACCGTTTTGTCAAAGAAAGCGACATTGTGGCGCTCTTGCAGCTCGATGGCAGCCGCAGCCTTTTTGAATACGACCTCAAAGCGATGGCCTTGCAGGTCAAACAGCATCCTCTGGTCCAGAACGCCTGGGTCAGCCGGAGACTGCCGGACAATCTTGTTATCAAAGTGCTCGAGAAGGAGCCGCTGGCAATCCTGAACCAGGACACCCTGGCCATACTTGACGACCGTGGGGAGCGTTTGCCGAACCTCGCGACATTTGATCCGATGGATTTTCCGATCATCTCAAATATCGAAACATCCGAGAGACACCGGGAAAACGGGCAACTGTATCAAATCCTGAATTTTCTCAGATTGACCAGGCGCTCGACATTTTCACTTTACTGCCAGATTTCTGAGATTTCCTACTCAGAGACGCTCGGGCTTTACTTCTATCTCATCGACCGCCCCGTCCCGGTGATCGTTGGCAAGGGCAATTTTGCTGAGAAGAGTCTAAATTTACTACAGGTTCTCAAGATCATAAGAAAGGAGAACTCACTTTCACAAATCCAATACTTTGATCTGAGGTATCAAAACCAGGTCATCGTGAAAAAACTAAAGCGTTCGTTGTCTTTGCAGAATCCCATCCACTCCTAACAAAGGTAGAGACATCATGGCACATTATGTTACGGGACTGGATATTGGCACCACCAAGATCGGCGCCATTATTGCCGAGGTAGACGGAGAGACTCCAACCATCGTCGGCGTAGGCACCAGTCCGTCCGAAGGATTGAGGAGGGGGGTTGTTATCAATCTCGAAAAAACCGTACGCTCCATTCAAGCGGCGATAGAAAACGCAGAGCGCATGGCTGGCGTGCAGGTCGAGGAAGTCTATGCTGGCATCGCCGGCGACCACATTCGAAGTATCAACGGACGGGGCGTCGTGGCGGTTGCCGGTCCGAACAATGAAATTACACACGCAGACATCCGGCGCGTTATCGACGCCGCCAAAGCCGTGGCACTGCCCATCGATCGGGAAATCCTGCACATTCTCCCGCAGGAGTTCATTGTTGATGAGCAAAACGGCATCAAAGACCCCATCGGCATGTCCGGGGTGCGGCTGGAAGCGGAGGTGCATATCGTGACCGGTGCGGTCACGTCGGCGCAAAATATCTACCGCAGCATCGGCCGGGCGAACATGCGCGTCCTGGATTTGGTCCTGGAGCCCCTGGCTTCGAGCTACGCCGTTTTGGGAGAGGATGAAAAGGAACTCGGGGTGATCGTGATGGATCTTGGCGGCGGGACAACCGATATCGCCATGTTTTATGAAGGGTGTATCCGGCACACGGCAGTCGTTGGCTTAGGCGGCAAGAACGTCACCAACGATATCGCCCTCGGCTTGCGCACGCCGGTCGAGAATGCAGAGGCGATCAAAATCCAGCACGGCTGCTGTGTGCACCGGGAAAACGACCGTGAGGAGACCATCGAGGTGCCGGGGGTCGGCGGCCGGCCGCCCCGCCGCATCTCGAAGGCCTATCTGGTCGAAATCGTTCAGCCACGCATGGAAGAGATTCTGAGTCTCGCCTATCGTGAAATCAAAAAGTCCAACTATGTGCACCTGATGACCGCCGGGGTCGTGCTGACCGGTGGCGGCTCCCTGCTCAAAGGCACGGTCGAGCTGGCAGAAGAGATCTTCGAGGTGCCGGTAAAACTGGGCATGCCAAACGGCTTCACCGGGATGACAGACCTGGCCAGCAGCCCCATTCATGCGACAGGAGTCGGCCTGGTGCACTATGGCCTGGACCACAAATATGATCGTGACGGCCTGCTCGGAAACGGTGAACAGGGTCTGTTCAAATGGATCATGGAGCGGATGCGGCAATGGTTCGGGAGCTTACACCAACCGGCATGAGAATCGGGTCGGCCGCATTGACAAAAGTTCGTTCACGCTAAACAAGGAGAGGTATCATGAACCTGCGATTTGCATTCGACGAAACACACACGCCCACCGCCAAGATGAAAGTTGTTGGAGTTGGCGGCGCCGGCGGCAACGCGATCAACCGGATGATCGAAGGAAATCTCAACGGCGTTGAGTTTATCAGCGTCAACACGGACTTGCAAGCGCTCGAAAACTGCAAAGCCAATTCCCGTTTGCAAATTGGCCGCGCGCTCACCAAAGGCCTCGGCGCCGGCGCCAACCCGGAGGTTGGCAGAAAAGCGGTCGAAGAAGACCGGGAGACCCTTTTTGAAACGCTGGAAGATTCGGACATGATTTTCGTAACCGCTGGCATGGGGGGCGGTACCGGCACGGGAGCGGCGCCGATTGTCGCGGAGATCGCAAAAGATCTGGGGGCCCTGACCGTCGGCATCGTCACCAAGCCATTCCTGTTCGAAGGCCCCAAAAGAATGCGACGCGCCATGGATGGGATTGCCGAGCTCAAGGAGCGCGTCGATACCCTGATTGTGATCCCAAACCAGAGACTGCTCTCGGTGGTGCCCAAAGACACGCCCCTGAATGCCGCCTTCAAGATCGCAGACGAAGTCCTCCTCCAGGCAACCAAGGGCATTTCCGACCTCATCTCCGTTCCGGGCCTCATCAACCTCGACTTCGCAGACGTGCGCACGGTCATGTTGGAAATGGGCGACGCCCTGATGGGCGCGGGTGTGGCCTGTGGCGAGCGCCGGGCCGTCGAGGCGGCCCAGCATGCCATCTCCTCTCCCCTGCTGGAAGATATTTCCATAGAAGGAGCACTCGGCGTTATCGTCAACGTCACCGGCAGCGACAGCATGACCTTACACGAAGTCAACGACGCCACGACTGTCATCACTGAAGCGGCGGGCACAGATGCCAACATCATCTTCGGAGCCGTAATCGATGAGGAGCTGGGCGACGAAATGCGGGTCACCGTCATCGCGACCGGGTTCAACCGCAACGGCCGGCTGAGCTCCCTCAACGGCCGGCCCAGGCGTCTTGAACTATCCGAGTTTCCGATCTCTGACCTCGAAATTCCAACTTACGTACGCATGGAGGAAAAAGCCAACGGCAACTCTCATCAGGAGACAGTACCAGAAGAAAGCTGCGAACAAGAGAAAAACGAGGATTATGATGTGCCCGCTTACCTGCGTCGCCGGATGGATTAACGGTTCCATCTCAGACAGCGAGGACATTTGTCCCCTCGCTCGCCTTCAGTCACCGGGCACATGCGTTGACAAAACCTCCACAGGATTGTCAACAACCAAATCCCGGCACCGGAAACAACCGGGTATTAGTTAGTTTCCGGGATCGCAGGTCATTCGCTCATCCACTCAAATAAAATCGCCACGCCGTTCCACACACCCTGTAACGTCGTAACGTAGGGGCAGGCCTTGTGCCTGCCCTTTGCCGCGCGGCGTAGGGTCTGTCCACCGCCCCGCCGCCTTTTCTTTGACGCTCAGCACCAGGCGGATCAACGCCTGTTGTCCCTCGGCGCATCTCGCTTGCCCTGTTGCGGCTGTCACCAAAAACACAAGAGTGCGAAGCGGCTTCGCAACATGAATGTTGCGCTACAAACGAAAAAAGCATCGCAGTCCGCGATGCTCTCTCTAAATTCAACCGGTGTACCCTTACCCACTCACACAACCTTCACGACCTTCCCACTGCGAATGCAACGGGTACAGACCTTGACCTTCCGAATCTGGCCATTGATGTTCGCACGAATCTTTTTTAGATTCGGCAGCCAGCGTCGCTTGCTGAGGTTGTGGGCGTGGCTGACGTTGTTGCCAACCATCGGCCCTTTGCCACAGATTTCACATCGTTTTGCCATGCAAGTTCTCCCTGTCGTCTCTTTCCCAGCGCGGCCAGGCCGCATCTGGCGATATTAGCCTAAAGCTCTTATTTCCATCGTCTTAGAAAAACAAAATAAATTATACAAAAAATAATCCAAAAAAGCAAGAGATTTTGCCATCGAATCGAATGTCCCCATTTTGGGGGAAAAGTTAATTCAAGCCTGGTCCAACACGGTTTGCAACCGTGTTTTGGTTAGTTAGGTTCAAACCATATCCGCTTGCTTTTGCTTCAGAAAACTTGTATCATGGGGGTGACAAGATAAGATTGAAATAAGGACCCATGATAAATGCCCCGCAGCAGCATACAAACCATCATCGGTCTTTACAAAAAAGATGTCGACCGAACGCTTATCCGAGAAAATCTCGAGTTAACGGTGGAAGAGCGCCTACTCAACTTGCACAACTTCGCAGAATTCGCGCATGAGCTCCGAAAAGCAGGTGAGCGAATTGCTGAATTAGAAACCATTCTGGAAGAAAGAAAAAGCAGAACTCGCAGGAAATCATAGGGGTGTTCCAGGAGAAGCGACCCACAAGGGGTCGGGGCTACATTTATTGTCACCCATAGGCTATCCCCGCTCACTCCTCTAACTTGGTTCCGATCACGAGCTTCTTCACGCCGCTGCGCTTGGCTACATCCATCACCTTGACCACGATGCCGTGCGCCACATCCTGGTCGGCCTTCAAGACGAGGGCACCATCTTTCATTTCCGGTAGAACTTTTTCCAACTGCTCCTGCAGCTTTTCGATGTCCACCGCGTCGCGGTTCAAAAACATCTTACCCTCTTTGTCAACAAAGAGGGTGTAGTCCTTTTGCTCCACAACAACCGCACTCTGCGCGTGCGGTAGCTCCAACTTGATACCGGGCTGCTCGAGAAACGTCGAAGAAACCATGAAAAAAATGAGCAACAAAAACAACACGTCGATCAGCGACGTGATGTTGATCATCACCTTTCTTTTTTGCTTAGCTTTGAACTGCATCGGCCGTCACCTTGCTGTTGGTTTGAAATGAGGTCACTTTTTTGAGCAGCACCGAGGAATATTTTTCGATTTCCAGCACCAGGCTCTCCGCCTTGTTGATAAAATAGTTGTACACCACGACCGCCGGGATACCGATGGAAAGTCCAACGATGGTGGTGATGAGCGCCTCAGAAATCCCGCCGGAAAGTGCACTTGCCTGTCCCACACCCATTTCCGAGATCACGTTGAAAACTTTCAGAATACCGACCACGGTTCCTAGCAGACCGAGCAGCGGCGCGATGCCGGCGATGGTTTCCAGGATCACCAGGCCGCGTTCGAGTACGTACACCTCCTGTCTGCCCTGGTCATTGAGTGCCTCCTTGAGCTCGTCCTTCGGCCAGTCGCGATTTTCCAGGCCAACACGAATGATGCTGGCGAACGATCCCTCGTGCTTTTCACAGATGGATATGGCCAGGCCAATGTCATCCGCTCCTTTGATATTGTCCAGAACATTGACGATCTCAGGAACGATCACTTTTGTGCGGCGCAGGGCAATGGTTTTCTCGATCACGATCGCCAGTCCTAGAACCGAGCAAAGAAGCAGCGGATACATGACAAACCCGCCCCTGCTGAAGAAATCCAATACATGCTCCATGAGTTTATCCTTTCTAATGCTTAGCAAACATTTCCAGATAGCAAACGGGCTGAATTCAACCTAACAGGAACCGCGACTACCGGCGGTTCCTGTCTACAAAATAAGAGAACTTCGCAGTCACCTCTAAATATTCCTTCGGAAAGTGTCTTGGCAGCTTCGGGAACGGCGCTGAAACCCGGATGGCGTTGCGGCTGGTCTCCATCAGCGTCTTGTGGCCGTCGTAGCGTATGACCTCAAAGTGGCTCATTTGCCCATCCGGATGAATCCTGAACCGCAGCAGGGTATTGCCATCAATGAGCCCCAGACGGGTAAACGCAGTGGGCGGAAAAATATTGCGTTCGACTTTTCTCTTCAGAGCCATCATGTACGGCGCGAAATCCCACGCATACGTATTGAAAGACAACCCGCCAAAGTCTGGTGCAAAAGTGGCCTGGTTGTCGTATCTCACTCGGGGCGCACTGCGCTGCACACCAGGGGTTGTGGTCGCTTTCTTCTTGACCAGATAATCACGGCGGAACTGGCTTGCGTTGTTGAAAGCATAATAATCCCGTGGCTGCGGGTCCGCGAGGTTCTCGCTCGCAGACTGAGACGGGTCACGAGAATCTGCTTCGGCCCGATCTCCGTTCTCGCCCTGGGGTCCCCGAAGGGTTGGCAGCTCCGGCACGTCGAGATCGCCGCGGGCGAATGGAGCGCCACTGTCGAGATTCCGGTCTGCATCCGGATTCCGCGCGCGCGCGTTTTTATCCGACAATAAATCGGCTGCCTCCTGCTTTTCCACCACCCTGGCATCATCGGGCGTCTCGATGACCTGCTGCGCGCGAGGGGGCGGCTCGAATTCGAACACAATAGGGTTATCTGCAAGCAATGGGTTTTCCTGACCGTCGCAGGAGTACAGATTGAGAATAATCGCAAGCACCGCGTAGAAGATGAGATGAGCATGCAGCAGGAAAGAAACCAGGACCGTATATTTTCTTATGCCGTTATTCACCATCATTGTTCCTAAATACGCACCTGCATCAAATCGCGTGCGATGCTGGCTTTGCCACCAAACTGCTTGCCCACTGCTGTCAGCACCTGCACCTCATCGAACGGCGGGTAGAGATGGGTCAGGATCAGGTGCTTCACCCCGGCGGCAGACGCGATGCGACCGGCTTCTGTCGGCGTCAGGTGGCCTGCTGTTTTGTGATCATCATCGAACGAGCATTCCAGCACCAGCACATCTGCATCTCTTGCCAATTCGACAATATCATCACACATATCCGTATCGCCGGAATAGACCAGCACCTTGCCCGTTTGCTCAAAGCGATAACCTATCGCATGCTGGGAGTGACGCATGAGCCCCGATTGCAGGCCAAACGACCTGAGCGCGATGTTCGATTCTGCCAATTCCGTGATTTCAATGTCGTAAGCAACCTCCACCATGCTGCGACCATAGACATCCAGCAGTTTGTCATAGAACGCGGCAAACCCGACCGGGCCGAAAATGTGCAGCATTTGGGTACGCGCAAACCCGGGTGTGTTTTTGCTCGCGAACAAAAAGGGGATCAGGTCGATGGTGTGGTCGGGGTGCAAATGTGTGTAGAACAGCTTGTCTATCTCTTTGTATGAGATGCCGGCCCGCAGTGCATTGAGCAACGCACCGGTTCCGCCATCGATGAGACAAGTCTCACCGTCGACTCTGAGAAGGTAACCGGACGGGCCCCGTTCATGCTGCAACGCCGCTGTGCCACTGCCGAGTATGATCAACTCCATAGTTGCTGCTTTTGCATCCAAAATTTGTTCGCTGCCCAGTAGCCGCGCCAATTGCCGCAGTCGAATAAATCACCGTGCAACCGTTTGCCAAGTAAGCGTTTGCCCTGTTCCAACGCTTGCAGTATCGGAACCTCGTCTTTTCTGCTCAGCTCGTCCTGGGAAAATCTCTGTGCCAGGTCAAAAAACTCGGCGGTCAGGATGGTCCGGCCACAGGAGCGCAGGACGGTTTGCTGCCCTGCCAGCTGGAATGACTCCCGCGACTTGTCCTGGAGAGCAATGACATAGAACACATCTTCTCGTATCTCTTTCAGGGTGACGTGCCCGCTGTTGCTAAACAAGGGCGCGGTGGCGGGCGTCACTTCTACTAACCCCAAAACGCTCAGGCCATATTCCCTGAAAGCCACCTGCAACTGGCTGCAGGCTGATTGCTCGCCCCAGAGGATGTTGTCCGGCATCAGCAGAAAAAATGGCGCCTGTCCAATGTACTTCTTAGACTTCGCAACCGCATCAACGATTCCAAGTGCCCGGGGCTGGTGCAGAAATACCAGGTTGCTCTGCTGTAACATCGGCATCGTGATCCCGAAAGGCAGGGTTGTTCCGTCGCTTTCCTGCCCGATCCGCTGATAAAAGTGCTCGATGGCCGGCTTTCTTTCTTTGTTAATGATCACGAATACATCCGTCACGCCAGCAGAGAGGGCCTCACAGATTGCATAGTGCAGCATGGGTAGATTTCCAATGGGCAGCAACTCTTTGGGCACAGCACGGGTCAGCGGCAGCATGCGCGTTCCCATGCCTGCTGCCGGAATGACCGCCACCCTGACCGCCTGGCTATTATACATAATCTATTTCTGTAATATTCCTGCGGCGCTCAACCTGACCGGGTCTCCTGCTGAATCCAGTCGAGATAGTCTTGTGAACCGGCGATGATAGGGATGGCAATGATTTCTGGCACCTCATAGCTATGCAGCGCTTTGATCCTGGTGATCAGGTCCGTCAGGTGAGACCTCACGCTCTTAATCATCATCAACGTTTCATCTTCCTGACACACCTTGCCTTGCCAGTTGAATACCGAGTTTACGGCATCGACAATATTGACACAGGCAGCGAGCCGCCTTTCCACCAGCTCGTTGGCGATATTCTGCGCTTCCTCATGGGAGCCGGCAGTGACAAAGATGATAATCTCCTCTGCCATCTCTTCTCCTTAGAATGAAAAAAACTCATGATACCGGGGGGCGAACCCTTCAGGCCAGTATTCGCCACTTTCCGGGTTCAAGATATAATTGCCTCGATAAGCCTCTCGGCTGATTTTCTCCATGGCCTGCAGCACGAAGTCCACCTCTCCCGCTTGATTGTACATGCCGAAGCTGATGCGAACCATCCCGGGAAGCTCCACAGGAAGTCCTCGTAGAATCTGCTCATAGAACTCGTCAGACTCATCATCAGAAAAATCGAGCAGGCTCTTCACGTAGGGATGGGCGCAGAAACAGCCGTGGCGCACGCCAACTCCAAACTCACATCCCAGGATGGCCGCTGTTTTGGGATGCGGCATCCCGCTGACGTTGAACGGCACAACGCCCAGCCTGAAATCGGGATCTGTTCTACGGGTGCCATAGAGCTCAATCTGCCCGATCTTCTCCAGGCCGCTCAGCATGCGCTCGGTCAGGCTGCACTCATGTTCGGCCACGGTCTCCATGCCAATTTCGCCCAGGGTCTTGACCGCGAATCCGAGCGCGACCACGCCCACGACATTTGGCGAGCCCGCTTCCTCCCGGTCAGGCGGATCGCGCCAGATGATGTCCTCGTGATTCACGAACTTTACCGTGCCGCCACCAGAATAATCGGGCGGGCCTTGCAGAAAGACGTCCGGCCATCCGATGAGGGCGCCCGTGCCATACGGGGCGTACATCTTGTGCGCCGAGATAGCGAGATAGTCGATGGCCCTCTCCTCTCCCCTTTTCCCCATATTGATTCTGCGGTGCGGCGCCAGTTGGGCAGCGTCGACAAAAAGCTGTGCACCATACTTGTGTGCCAGGTCTGCCGCCTTGTAAATCGGATTGATGATGCCGCTGACATTGGAAGCGCCGGTGATAGCCACCAACGGCACCTTGCCCTCATGCTGTTTCAGTTTTGCCTCGAGATGATTCAGATCGACACGGCCATCGCCGTCGAGACCGACCCATTCGACCTTGACATGCCGCCGCCAGGGAAGGTCGTTCGAGTGATGCTCCATCAAGCTGGTGAGCAGCACATCTCCGCTCTTAAAGGGGTAACGGTTCGCCAGTTTGTTGACGGCTTCCGTGGTATTCTTGCCAAAAATAGCCACGCGCTCACAGGGATCGCCACCGAGGAAGGAAACAACCAGCTTCCTCGCCTCTTCGTACGCCCACGACGCCAACTGCGATTTGAATCCTGCGCCCCGGTGAATGCTGGAGTACCACTCGACAAAGCGATTGAGTCCCTCCTGCACCGGTTTGAGAACCGGTGTGCTGGCCGCATTGTCGAGATTGATGTATCGTCTCAAACTGCCATCGAGCAGCGGTATGGACAAGTCACCGCCGATGATCTGACGCAATTCTGAAACCATCCCCATGGTGTGCACCTTCTGCTATGATTTATTGCAACGGTTTTTGTGAAACCTGAAAAATCGAACGTGAGACGCGCCATCCCCACGATGCCAGCGAGGGGGTGTGGGCACGTTTCGCGTCTCACCTCTCACGTTTGCACCTCGGAATAATTTCCAATATAAAACTTACATCGCACATAAGCAAAAAAAAATCAACACAGAGTGTGTTGATTTTTTTGAGTGAGATGAGCAGACGCCCGTCAAAATCGTCCCACCAGGGAAAACCGGTTTAGCGAGCCCACCTCTCCAAAAGAAGAAAAGGAATAATCGACGTTAAACGTATTGATCTTGAAGCCAAGCCCGAATGAAACGCCGGCAAACCGGTCTTTGTCTGTGTCCACCTTCTGGTCCTGGCCAACCGAATTGTAGCCCAAACGCGCGAACAGTTGCTCTGTCAGGGCGATTTCGCCGCCAACGCGAAAATCGAGGCTCTCCTCTTCATACTTGACCACCGCTGCGCTCAACATCACGGGGAGGTGCTCCAGGGTTTTTGAAAAGCCGAATTGCACGTTGAGCGGCAGGTCATCCTCGGTTTCGATGAACGCACTGGTCGTCGTTCCTAAATTGAAGACAGCAAAACCGAGGTTCAATTTCTTGTCAGGAATCGCGAAAATGACTCCCGCATCCAGCGCCACTGCCGTCTGTGTAAGATTGTCTATCTGAAACCGAATATATTTGACACTCGCCCCCGCCGACAAATTCTTGAGCAGAGGTTTTGCGTACGCAACCGAAAGCACCAGCCCGCTGGCGCCAAATTCGCCGGTGTTTTGGTTGCTCTCGTCCCTGCCCTCGAACTGGCCAAAATCGATAAAACTCAGTGCGACTGAAGCGGTACTATTCGAAAACGGATGGGCATAGGCCAGGAATCCGGACTGGAAGTCGAGCAGATGGTTCAGGTACGACAGCGTCCCCTGTCTCTTGTGGATGGCTGAGACACCCGCCGGATTGTAGGCAATATCGTGAATGTCGCCTGGAATCGCGACGAACGCGCCACCCATGGCAGAAGGCCTGGCGCCAACCAGGGTGCGCAAGAAATCATAGCCGACCGCAGTTTGGGATTGAAGCGTGAATGGGAAAAACAGGACAACGAAAACAGAGAGGCAAGAGTACTTCTTCATTCAGATGACCACCAGTATATGAAAGTTGCACTAGAGTTATCGAAACTAACAAGCACGAACGAAAAATGCAAGCGAAAACGTAACTCAACTATTCAGGCCGATAGGCTGTAAGCGTTTAGGCTGTAGGAAGCTGAGAACATCTGCGGTTTCGGTTCCATCGAATCCAGGTGCTTCAACGTCGGGATCGAAGGATGTGCAAGAGAACATGAAGGCCACTAACTCTAAGATCGAAAAAAAAACTGAACCCTAAAAAACGTCTTGCCAAAAAATGACAAAACTTGACTTGTCAGCGCCTAATAGCCTGGTTTTCCTGCAAGACTGTGCTTGCAAGAAATGGAGTTGTGGAGAAATGGAGTGTTGGATTTTCGGCCAGCCATTACTCCAGAGCCTACAGCCTATCGGCCTGAATACCCTTGAGGCCTGGTGGTTCTTGGAGCCACCTGTCGGAGTCGAACCGACGACCTGCGCATTACGAATGCGCTGCTCTGGCCAGCTGAGCTAAGGTGGCTGGTGTCAAATGAAGCAGCAGGGTCTTAAAAAAAACACGCATAAATATAACAAGAAATAGAGAAAATGCAAGCTTTATTTGGTGGCATTACAGGCTGCCTCTGCGCCGCAGCCAAACAAATCCGGTGCTCAGGACCACCAAAGCCAGGAGGAGCCAGACCAGCCAATTGGGTGAATGCTCACGTCCGGGGTCCCCATACAGGACAAACGAGGCCCAATAAAACGGATGCTGATGGTAAGCACCGCCCTGCTCGTTGACCTGGTTGAGGACATCCCGCTTCGCCTGCCAAAGCGCCTCCGCCTTGGACCTGCCCTGCCCGAGATAGTAGCCATAAAACGCCGGCATCAGCTCCGAGGCAAATCTATCATCGACTTTCCAGGTTGTCATCAAAACGGACCGGGCGCCGCCCTCGAGAAACTGTCTCGGTAAGCCCAGGAGTCCCTCACCCTTGACAACCTGGCCGCGTCCGGTTTCGCAGGCGCTGAGGGTCACAAGCTCACAGTCCAGCTCATAATCCGGAATCTCGTAGCCCATCAAGATGCCGTCATCAGTCGAATCCTCGCTGGCCGTCAGAATCAGGCCGGAAAAATCCGAGAACACGGTGTCTGAAAACGCATGGGTCGCAAAATGCAGAATCTGTGTCTCTGGTGCGTGGGCCCGCAGGTTGGCTTTGGTCGCCAGGTTGCGAGCCAGGATCGTGGTGTTGGGGTGCAGGGATCGGATCGCCACGGCCTCTCGCTTTGCATACTCCAGCGGCTCGAAACTCCACGGGACGCTGAACCGCAACGCCGCTTTGCGTGTGAAGCCTGTTATGGTCCCCTCAGGACTGGCCACCGCCAGCACACGCGGCCGGGAGGGTGTCCGGCCCGATTCAGTCTCGAGAAACGCACCCGGGCTATAGGCAATGGCGTGCTCTAACCCGAAAAACTTGTCTTTGTAGGATGGAACATCCAGGGGCGTGTATCTCGGTTTCTCCGGCGCCTCCTGCAGCAACATCTCGAAAGGCAGCTTCATCAACGCGAAATCCGGGACAACCAGGATCTTTTCAGGCAGGGTAAACTGAGCCACCACCGGCTCGACAAGCGATTGATACAGCTTATGGGCCATGTCCGCCCGAAACACCACGCTGTCGAGCTGCCCTTCCTTCACATTGTGGAGCGGCCCCAACAAGGCGTCGATGTCCCTGGCAAGCTCGGAGACCTCTAACTGCAGCAATACGAGTTCCGCCTGCCCGTCGTACGCGACCAAAGCAAAGGACCGCTCTTCCGAAATATGGTATTGTACGTAACCCAAATCGGCCTGCTCGAGATAGGCCAGCACACCTTCGAGAGTTGGAATTCTGATGGCCTGGCGTGCCCGGGCGCTGCTATCGGCGGCAAAGGCTCGGAGCTTTTGCGCTTCCAGGGTATATCGTGCTGCCTCCAGCTCTGTCAACAAATCGATCAGCTCACCATCCGGAACGTATCTTTCTTTTTGCTCCCGGACCCGGCGCTGAACGATTCGCAGTTGCTCGCGTGCCTGCAGGTATGCGCGGGAATGGGACGGGAGGGCTGTTCTCTGCCGCGCCTCTTTCAAGACACGGCTTCTGCCCAACTGGTAGAAATAAAACAAGCTGTCAAGGGCGGTGCGCTGGTGATTTCTTTCGTAAGAATCAAGATAGCAGTTGACCAGGTTTTGGTAAACCATGAACCCGTCGACAAAGTAGCCTTGCCGCAACTGCGAAACTTGAATTTTGTCTCTCGTCTTTTCCATAATGCGAGCAGCCTTTTTGTAGGAGGCGATCGCCTTTTGGGACTGATTCTGCCGCCGGCAGGCATTGCCATATCCCAGGTAAATTTCCCAGAGCATTTCGGTATTTTGTAGTTCGAGGGCGGTCTGCAACGCGAGCTCGTAGTAGCTTAAGGCCGAGGACAAACTGTCCAGGGCAAGTTCAACATCTCCCAACCTCAGCAGGGTCCAGCCTTCGCTCGTGCGCGCTCGAGCATCTCTGGAAGCTTTCAGGGCTTTGAGATACTCAATCCGCGCCTTATGGTAATCCCGTTCGAGCAAATAACAAGCGCCCAACCATCTTTGCCAGGTATAGAGGCGTCTTTTAAGATGTCGTGCTTCCAGGAATGAAATGAGTTCTCCGTAAAGCTCACGCGCTTTGCCGAAACGCCCTTTAAGGCGAAAAATATGGCCCAGCCTTGCCTTCGCCTCTTTCTCGCGGTCGTGCAGTCCCCCCTCGTGTGCGATGTCCAGAGCACGCAGCAGGGCATTTTCTGCCAGATCGACTTGTTTGAGCGCAATCATAATCGTCGCTTTGTCAAAAAATGTCTTGATCGCGGCATCCCTGGACTTCGCTTGCGGCAAGACATTTTCGCTCTTGCGGATGAGCGCCAGGGCATCCTGGTACTTGCCCAAAAAGTAGCTCGTCATGGCCAGTCCTCGATAGCGGTCGGCGACTTCGCTCTTGGCCGTCAAGGGGGTGACGTTTGCAATCGCTTCTTGAAAATGAGATTCCGCTTCGGAATAGTCCCCCATCGCCATTTCTGAAAAGGCCAATTGCCCCATAATGTACGCGACCTGCCTTTTGTCTGCGATGGTGCTTGCGATCTCAACGGCCTGCGCATAGTATTCTCTCGCCTCTTTGTACGTCCCAACGGTCTCCTTCAAGTATCCCAGGTAGGATAAGAACTCTGCCTCGGCCCTGAAGTTCTTTTCACGACGCGCGAACCGGTACGCTTGCTGCCAGACCGAGTCAGCCGCCTCATGTTGTCCGGTTGTGACATAACAGTTGGCCAGGACATGCAAAACCGTTAAATCATGAGAAAGCGAAGACGGCAGGTCAGTAAGAATCGGCAAAGCCTGGCGATCCTGATAACGTGAATAATGGTAGAAGGCGGCTACCGCATTCAGGAGCGAGGCATCGGATACGAGCTGTTCAAGAACCTGTCGGCCATCTGAGATTTCTGCATGCGAGACATCAAATTCCACAAACTCCTTGAGAAGAGCCATTGGTGGCCTGCGCTGATCGACACTCCTGATGGCCTGAAGATAGGCGTCGTAGGCATCCGATAGGCTTCCTTCCATTCTGAAAAGCCTGGCGAGCATCCATTGACTGTTTGGCTCGTAAAGCGCCTCCCGGGATAGACGCTGAAAATACGTTATGGCCGTATTTTTTTGATCGTGGATGATGTACTGCTCGAGGAGCGTAAGATAGGCACGCTCAAAGGCAGGGTGGTCTGCAATGAAACGCCTCAAACCCGCGTAGAGGTCAGCCAAAGGTCTGGTTTTGCTGGAATCCAGGAGCGTATTGAGTTTCTCATGAAGCTGGCCAAGAGTCTGGCCGGAAACTCCTGGCATTCCGGCCAGACCCATCGCAGCGGCTCCCTGCCCGAAAGGCACGGCCAGCTCGAAGCATAACGTCAAATAACAACAAACAACTAAGACTCGTCTCCGCAAATGTGGACTTGCTCCAGGAATGGGCCGGTTATCACAGCCAAAACTCATCTGACGATTGGCTTCCGGCGTTTCACAAAGTCTTTGATGAATCAAAGCAGAAGCGGCTCGTCAAAACACGGTCGCAGACCGTGTTGGATCATTTCAGACCTTTTCGGCAGTTTACTCTATCATTTGCTTTTTCTGTCTCTGCGAGACTCTGTCCCGCACGGGCGGGACGTTTAGATAACAACCTCCCCAATCCGGAACCAAAAAGGTTCTCATAAATTGAGCGGTTCCTGACCGGGCGGCGGTGTTCAAGCTTCAGCTTGCTGGGGGGGAGGAGAAACACGCTAAAACGTGAACACCCTCATTCTGAACACCTGAACCCGTTGAAAGTTTAGAAAAAAAGCTGTCCCTGTAACTTACATAATAGTAGCCCTGAGTTGTAAAGTCTTGCTAAAAAACGGCACAACTTTACAACTCAAGGATTGAGGTTGACCCAGTTATTCCTGCACACACCTTAGCGTGGTGGACGGCTCGAACCCGCTGACTCATCTTGCTCACGCGGCTGGCTCGAACCGGCCGACTCATCCTGCTCACGCGGTTGGCTCGAACCTGCAGATTCATCCTGCTCACGTGGTTGGCTCGAACCTGCCGATTCATCCTGCTCACGTGGTTGGCTCGAACCTGCCGATTCGTCCTGCTCGCGCGGTTGGCTCGAACCGGCAGATTCATCCTGCTC
>JBHHXT010000016.1:0-49219 GCA_046757165.1 bacterium
TCTCCTCCTGGGAGGAGACAGAAAATGAACTTGTTCATTTTCAGAGGTGGGTTTGGCCGGAGGTGGTTTGGTCTACCGGTTCCGGGACAAAAAAAATCGAAGTGTCGAAGTTGATACGAAGGTTGGCGATTGCCCCTGAGCGCGTTTCACGACCAGAGCCGCCCACTCGCTCATCGTGCGAACGTCTGAGATGGACAGCGCTCCCAGGTCCGCGATCAGGCGCCTGATTTCCGGCATCTCTTCGGCCAGAATGCCCGACATGAGCAACTGGCCTGCCGGCGCCAGGAGACCTTTGAGGTTCTCCAAAAGCGGAAAGAAGGTTCGCTTCGTCAAGTTGGCGAGAATCAAATCCAGGCTGGCCGCAGGCAGCGCCACAGAATCCAGCTCGCCGACGAGCAGCTCGACTTTTGGGGCGCCGAGATTGCGTTTGACGTTTTCCCGCGCCGCCTCGATGGCCACCGGGTCATGGTCCAGGGCAATCACGTGACGCGCGCCGAGTTTCATGGCCGCAATGGCCAGGATTCCTGTGCCGGTCCCCACATCCAGCACCTCTTTGTCACCCATGACCTGGTCCTCGAGCAGGTGGAGCATCAACCGTGTCGTTTCGTGGGTGCCGGTACCAAAGGCCTGCTTCGGGTCGATTTCGATAACAAAGGTGTCGGCCGGTTCGTGCAGCGGCTCCCAGGTCGGCTTGACGATGAATCTCTTAGAAACGCGGCACGGTTTGATCTGCTTTTTCCATTCAGCGTTCCAGTCTTCGCTCGGAGTGAGCGTGAGGGTGTACGTTTGGTCCGGCGTGGTCAAGCCGATCTCCTGGAGCGCCCGCAGGTAGGCCTCTGTTTTTCCGCGCAGCATCGGTTCAGAGAAATCGGGTGAGAAATAGGAGAGGACTTCCTGCTCGAGCTGTTGACAGCCAGCGCACCCCATATCGAACAGAAAGTTCAGGAGTGCCTCACGATTTGCGTCAGTTGCAGGGATGCGAATTTCGAACCAGGGGGCCATGAGCACTTAGTACAGGAATTCGTAATTACTATTAGGTATTTGTCTCACGCAAAGACGCCAAGCTCGCAGAGTTTGTTTTTGACCATCATTTCTCTGCGGACTTTGCGGCTTTGCGTGAGGGGATATGCAATCGAACTAGGAGTTAGTTGCCGCGAATGGCAATATTGATGTCGATACCAAACTCCTGAACTTTGGTCGTACCGGTCTTTTTGAGGGTGGTCTTGCCGATTTCGATGAACGCACCGCCGCGCACCGTGTTGCTGAAGGAGTACTTCACTTCCGGGCGGACCGTCCAGCGCTCCGTACTGTTGGTGACCACAAAGTCTCCGTTCCCCTGCCTGTTTTTGGTGGTCACTTTGCTGGCCGTGAAAGAGAAAATGAAATTGATCGAGTTCTTCAGCTCGGCTTTGTTAAAGGGCCAGATGGGGAGCCTGAATCCGGATCGTTTTGAATAGTTGGCCGAAATAGTAAGGTCATCGTTTTCGTTGCGGTTTTCGCCAAGCTCGATCAGTTGCCCCTCTGAGTTGGTCGAAAAGGTCAGGTTGGAGGTGCGACCGCGATTGACCTGAATGTTGCCGGTAAAGCCGTTCTTGAAGTTCAACGTCAACTTGCCGAGTGGGCGGAAATTGCTGGAAATGTTTCTTGAATTGAGATTGCTTTCCTGCCCGCGCCAGTTCTCCGTTCTCTGGCCGGAGTAACCGTGGCTGAAGGTGACGTTGTTGAACACTTTGTTGAAAAGCGGCAAGCCCTGCAAACCAGAAATTGCGACGGTCCACTCGGGAAAAGGAATATTCAACTCTTTTTCAGCCAGGTAGCTGATGGTGTTGTTTCCCTGGGCTGTCGTGCCCGTGCTGGTGGTCGAGGTGTTTTCCTGGTCGCTTTGATTGTAGCGCAGCGAGATATCGATGGCACGCCCCAACGCAATTCCTGAATTGAGCGACATATTCTTGGTCAGGCCGGAGGAAAACAGGTTGCCGCTCACGCCCTCTGCGGTGCCGACGCCGGTGGAGTCGCCGCCAAACTGAAAGGCCAGACTCGGTTTCTGGCCGGCGGCAAGACCTGCCTGGGTGTGGTTTTCCCGTTCCGAGTAAGTAAACTGCACGTCCTTGAAACCAGAGAAGAAACTGCCGACTGCTTTGAGGGGGTTGAACGATTTTCCGGTTTTTTTCTGTTGCAGGAAGCTGAGCTCGTTACGGGGCTGGTCGCGCTCCCCTCCCGGCCGTCCGCGCGTTGGCCGGCCTCTTCGTCCTCTGCCGCGCGCGCCTTTCGAGCCGCCCCCGAAGACGGAATTGAGCAACTGTTTCCACCTGAAGGTGAAGTCTGCCGAGCGGCTGATGTCATTGCTGGCCCTGCGGCCCGTGTCACGGTTCTGCAGAGGGGAGGAAAATCTGTAGTTGACATTATATTTGAACGTGTTGGAAAGCCAGCTAAAGACCGTGGGTGAATAAGTGGTTTGGAATTGTTGATTCTGGTCGGTGTCGTTGAAGTCAAGCTGAAAGAAATCTTTGAACTCCTTGTCTCTTAATTGCGCCTTGTGTGAGCGGCTGTAGGTGACATTGAGGCTTTCGAGGACTTTCATGCTGGCTCGTACGTTGCGGTCCGAATTAAAGGTCAGGTTTTCATCCGGCTCAGCCAGCTCATTTGTGTTGCGGATGCGGTTTTGTCTCATGGTCTCGATTCTTGTGCCGTTGACACGGGCGGTGACACTTTGTGGCGTATAGTAGAGCTTGGTCTCTTTGGCTTTGTTGATGAGCGGCAGATTCGGCAGCCAGGCGAAGGGCGAGAAATAGTTGTTGCGTCCGAAGTCGAGCCGCCATTCCACGTTGCCGGTCCACCGGGTGTTTTTGTTGACGGGCGCGCTCGGCGTCTTGCTGTCTGTGGATGAGCGACCCAGGTTGACCGATAGGTTATCGATGAGATTCTTGACAAAGAAGTTTTTCGACTTCGCCGATCTCTTGAAGGAGATGTTGAAGCCGGTCTGCTTGTTGACTTTTTCAACCCGGTTACGCAAGTCAGGATCATCGAGGTCACGGGCGATGACTTCCCGGTCCTGACCGGGGAAGTACTTTGGCGTGCTGGTGTTTTCCCTGAAGTTAAGCGTGAGCGGCATGGAGATTCCGAGTGCTTGCGGCAGCATCTTATCCAGGCTGATATTGGCGTTCAGGCTTTTGCTCAAGCTGTTGTCGCCTGTGCCGAAGCGGGTGGCGACGTTGTGAAAGTCCGCTTCCTTGCGTTCGATTTCTCCGTTGACCGAGGCAAAATCTGCGATGCGCAAATCGAATCGGCCACGCATGGCCATGCCGCGGTCCTGCTCAACCTCAGAAAGACGCAGCTCGTTGAACCAGACGTCGCCGGTAAAGGGCGTTCCGTTTTCATCGACATTTTTGATTCCGAGTGTCAGGACACGAATATTGGTAAAGGAAGGCGTCCCCTTCACCCTGAGCTCCTTTTCCACACCATCCTGAACAATGCGCTTGCCGACAACCGTACTATCGAATTCGAAGAATAGACCCGAAGTATCGCCTAACGATGGGTCAATGGTCGTGAACTCCAAAATGGGTAAATCCATGTGGTTTCTATCATCCCAACCCGGGTAGACGCGCGATCGATACTCGTAATAGTTGTTGTTATTGGTGCCAAACCTGACAAAATACTCCAATCCGCTGGTGTCGGTTTCCGTCACCGGCAGATGGGAGCCGACCGGGTCATCCCCGTACACAAACATCTTGATGCGGTCATAGTGGATATAGTTCTCCCCCTGGAAGAGGCTCTTTTGCGCGATGCCCGCCTCACCGGAGTTGAGCGTAATCGCTTTCAGCACAAGAGACTGCTCACGCGCCTGAACGCCGGTGACTTTGTCTTCCTCGCCCTGCACGTTGATGGCCTCCAGCGTGCTGGCGTAAAATGGACTGTCGTGGGTGTTGATCTGGGCGACGGCAAATCTATCGCCAACCTCTTCCGGCGGCGTGAGCTCGCTGCGGTCCTGCAGATCGAATTCACTTCTGTTCTTCGCGATGCCAATTTCTTTCCATTCGCTGCCCACCATATTTATTTCGGCGATGCTGATGCGGACGCGCTGGTCCCCCTCGAACTCGAGCGAATCAACCCAGATGCGCACATATTCGATCAAGGTGGCGGTTGGGTCTCCCACCCGAAATGAGTCGTTATTGGTGATGAACGGGATGCGGTACAATTTCCACGGCCCCCCCCGGCTTTCGGGATTGTTTGGATTGCCGCCCACAATGAGGTCACTATCGGGACTGTCCGGACGCAACGAGAATGAATAGGTGAAGTAGTTGTTGGAAGGGTCGAGAATGCCGTTGCCGTTGATATCTTCGCTGTCAGGCAGTCGTCCGCCTTCGTCATTTTCACTGCCCTCCGAGCCATTTATCGACCGCACCGATCCTTCGAAGAAGATATATTGTCGACCTGAATTGTAGAACCAATCGTCGTAGCTCCATGGTTCGTCGTGATTCTTGATGCCATCCCCATTGATATCCCAGAAATCGAAGGGGACGATATCCGCACTGCTGTCGGGACCGGCGAATCCCTGCGGCGCCCCGACCTTGCGCGGGAAATTGGTCACCGGCGGATCGATCTTGGCAACCCCGTCGATGCCAATATCTTCGCCGGGATCGAGCGCGCCATTCCTGGGAACGGTCCTGTCTTCGGTATCCAAGTCGTTGTTCTTGATCACGTCTTCTGAAATGGAGCCCAGGTCGATGTGCACCCGGCCGTTGTCTCCCTGCACCATGATTTCGATGAATTTGGTCTGCGTCTGGTCAAAAAATCCTGCCGACAGTGCGCGCATGATTCCGCCCCACCGTTTGGGATTCGGCTGCTCGTCTCCGGGGTTGAAGAACTCCATGGTCAGCACATGGGTGCGGTTTTGCGCCTGCCCGCCCGTTCTGGACTGGGTGTCACGCTCAGGGAAAATATCCTTGATGTTGACCTGGTCAAACGGGTTGTACCAGATGAAATTGTTGAGCTTGTTCCTGTAGTTATGGATGCCATCTTCCGGCCCGGAGGCGATGGTCCAATTCCTGCGCAGCACGCCCAGGTTCACCGCTTTCTTGGCCGCCTCAAAATCATCGATATAGGCCACCCCGCGGTTGTCGCCGGTTCGGGTATTGTTCAGCGTGTTCGGGGTGGGCAGAACCTGCGCGACCTCGCCTTCCAGATTCAACGTCGTCTGGCCGTTGGCGCGGATCAAGGGCAAGGCGTTGAACGCCCGACCAATAAAGTTTGGCGTAAGCTTGAGCTTGGAGTTGACATCCCACACGACGTTGCGCATGGGACCCCGGCCAACGCGCACTTTCTGGTCCAGCGTGCTCTCGCTGAGATAAAGCAAGGTGCCACCGATAAACGAATCCCGCCCCAGATTGTACTCTGTGCGCATGCCGAGGATGGTCTTCTTCTCCAGTTGGAAAAGCTGGTTGCGCTCATAGGTGATATCGAGCTGCGCAGACGGATTGGCCGCGTCGTCATTGAGCATGATGAGCTGGCCCGAAAAGTAGTCGATGGTGTAATCCCGATCCTTTTGCAGAGTGCGGCCATTCAGTGTCACGACCTCGGAGCCCTCGATGACATTAAAGCCAAGGTTATATTCCGTGCCACGGTTCTGGGTCTTGACATTGATTTCGAACTGAGTGGCCAGGCGGATCTTATCCGGGTCTGTTTCCGTATAGATTTCCCTGACTCTAAAGGTCGAGTCAGGGCCTTGCAATTCCCGTATGAAACCATTGCCCATGAAATACCCAACCGGATCAAAGGGCCGCAAGTCCCTGAAATGTAATTCACCATTTTCCAGGTCGACAATGTTGACATCGATGTCGATGATGCCATCAGCCGCGCCAATGCCATTTTGGTTGTTTCGATCCAGGCCGAACACCTCCAGCCAGTTTCGTCTGTCGGGTGCCACTTCTTGCGGCACCGAGCCCGGCTCATTGAACAGGATCTTGACCTCGAACCCGTCTTCATTGATCTTGCGGCTGCCAAGCGAGTAGACATGCTTCCAGGCCAGGTCCCAGGTCAGGTAATCGGGATGGTTTTTGCGATCGCGGACGAGCTTCAGATTGATGATATCATTTGTGACTGTCGTATCCCGGACGAAGTTGAGATCGCCAAACCGGCGGTCATCTCTCGTCCTGTAGGCCACGGCCAGGATTTCACCATCGGCAAGCGGCGTGTTCAAACGAATCCAGCCCTGGTCGTACTGCACAAAATATTCATTGGGTTCCAGGCGAATAAATTGTCCTTGCGCCTTTTCTCCCTCCTTTGGTTGGAATCTCGATATGCCCACGCCGATGGAGTCGCTGTCAAACCACGCCCGTCCTTCGATGACCTTATCCGGATCGTTGATGTCATTGTTGGGGGCCGCTTTGTAGACATCAATGGAGTCCGGAACAACTCCGCTGTCCGGAACAGCGATGTGGACGCCGTCAGCCGTGAAAAATCTATATCGGCTGCGGTACTCCATGTCCAGAAAAAAGTATTGGTCTTTCAAATACCGGTAATCCTGGACTCTGTTGCTTCCGGAGGTCGCGCCGCCGGACAGACTCAGCTTCTGGCTCTCTCCCTTCTCCTGACTGGCAATGGCGATCAGGTTGAGATTGCCCAGCACCAGCTCGCTCTTCAGGCCGAACAGACCGGAGTTCTTGCCGCTGAAGGTCACATAGCGTGTCCCTGGCAGGGAAAGCGAAATGTTGCCGGCTTCAAAGCGCCGCAAGATCTCGTCATCGTAGCCCTGGTAGAGCAGGCGGACGTTGTTGTCAAAATCGAACGCACGTTCGCTGTCCTGGTCCACATTGACCGTGACTTTCTCGCCGATCTTGCCCGTGACGGAGAAACGCTGGGTTTGCTGCATTTTGAAATTGGTGCTGGCGCCACGCGTCAAGGCGGTCCTGACCTCGCTGCGGTCCTCGCGCCGAATCCCGGCCTGAATCCGGATGTCGCCGCTCACCACCAGACCGACGGTGCCGCTCCCGAAGATCTTCTGAAAGGTCTTGCTTTTGATCTTGACCGGAATCTCCAGGTTGATGCCACCCGCGCCGCGGCTGCCCGCTTCTTCCTCGTTCAGGCGGCGGGCAGCGTACTCATGCCACGTCTTTCTCATCTGTTGCTCTTGCAGGAAGGTCAGGTACTCATGGAAGGGCATCACCATCGGAGGCTGCACATCATTATCCAGGACGGTTTGGCGCAAGAAAACCGGCGCCTCGAGGGACTCCAATTCCGCGACCTGGTGGATGTTGGTCGCGTAGCTGGTCAGGGGGCCCGGCACATAGCCCTGAACGGAGAAAACACTCATCCGTTGCCGGTGCCGGAACGACGCGAGCGAATGATAGGGGGAAGTGACTTTGAAACCCAGGGGACCGGAACGAGAGGCGGGTTGTGCACCCCCTCCAGAAACAAAGAGGAGGGAGACACAAACAGCGTGTATGAAAAAGGTGACGTATTTACGTACGTTCATTTCCTGAGAGTAGAGTAATTTTCAATTCTACAAATGGCGTTTTTTACCGCACCCGTGCTCGAGGGTCAAGCCATCTGATCCTGTAAAATCAATAACAAACTACTCGATAGAACCTCCCGGGAAATGTCTGAGCCAATTCTAAACTTTTAAAAATCACGGTGAAAGGTAGGTGAAAATAAAGAATCCAAACCAGAATTGCAAGCAAAAATTTGGACAAACTGGCCCGCAAAAAACACTGCATTAAACGCCTGCCGAACCACAAAGTTTCCCATATGACCGGATAAGAATTGACTTGCGTAAGTCGCTGATCCGGTTTATATTAGGTAGTGTCTGGCCGAAAACTCCGATTTTTGATGTCCGTTAGATGAGTTTTCGGCCAACCACCAGGTAGAGCAAAAACGGAGCGGCAACTTGAAACAAGACGCTCGAAAGGAAACCAACCTGGCGAAATGCTGAAAATCCTGCCTAAGTATATCCTGCGAGAGCATATCGGCCCTTTTGTGTTCGCGCTTGCCGTCATCAACTCGGTGTTCATCTTGAACTTGCTGTTCAAGCAACTGGGCAAGTTTCTTAGCAAAAGCATTCCCCTGCCGGTGATCATGGAGTTTCTCTTCCTGAATCTGGCGTGGATGATCGCGCTTTCGGTGCCGATGGCGGTCCTGACAGCCACGATGATGGCCTTCGGCCGTCTTTCGGCGGAACATGAGATCACCGCGGTCAAAGCCAGCGGCGTTAGCCTGACCCGTATCCTGCTCTTCGTTCTGGCGATGGCGTTCTTGCTCTGCTGCGGCTTGATCTGGTTTAACAACCATGTCTTACCAGACTTCAACCACCGGGCCCGGCTACTGGCGGTTGATATCGCCCGCAAGAAACCGATGATCAATCTCGACTCAGGCGTGCTTTACACCGACATCCCCGGCTATAGTATTTTGGTGCAAAACGTCGTTGAAAAGGGCGGGATCTCCTATGTCGACACCATCATCATCGACGACCAATCCGAACGCAACGTCATCAAAACCATCACGGCCAGCAAAGGCGAGCTGCTTATGGATGAGAAAACCGGCGTGCTCGAAATCACGCTTTTCGACGGCGAGGTCCATGAAGTGGATATTCACCGGGCAGAGTCGTTCAAGAAACTCGAATTCCCTAAGCACATTCTGAAGATTCCGATGACCGAATCGCTGCTGCGCCGCACCGCATCCGGCTACAGGGGAGACCGCGAAAAAAGCGCGGCCGCGCTGATGGAGGGGGTGCTGGAGAACCGCAAGCGGATCGCCGAGCGAAAACGGAAGATCACCGAGATGATGCAGAAAAAGATCGAGCAGTACGCGCTTCCTGACAAAAAATCCCGTTTGACCCTGCCGCGGCTCATCCGTGACCAGGAGCAGTTGCAGCGACAGGTTCAGTCCGAGTTGAGCATGATCGACAGCTATGAACGTTCCAGCAATGTCTACCTGGTGGAATACTACAAGAAATACTCCATCCCGGCGGCGTGCGTTGTCTTCATCCTGGTCGGAGCGCCGCTTGGCATTTTGACGCGGCAGCGCGGCTGGGCCCTGGCGGCCGTGCTCAGCATCGGTTTTTTCCTTCTCTACTGGGCGTTCTTAATTGCTGGAGAAATCCTGGCCGACCGGCAGAAACTTTCGCCTTTTTGGGCCATGTGGAGCCCCAACGCCCTGGTTGGAGGGTGCGGCATCCTTCTGGTGTTTCGCGTTGTCCGTGAAACCACCTTCTTCCCCTGGCGTTGGAGGCCGGCGAAAGATAGGTCTGTCCCTGGAGACTCGAGGGCCTGATTCGATCGTCTATCGAGAATCGATGATGGACGATTTCTTTCGAGCGCCTAACAAGTCGATACCGAGAATGAAAATCTTAGACCGCTACATTATTCGTCGCTTCGTGCTCACGCTGGTCTTCGCACTTGTGAGTTTTATCCTGGTTGTCATTTTCGTCGACATGGTGGGCAACCTGGGTAAGTTCATTGACAAGGATGTGCCCAGCCCTATCATCTTCAGATACTATCTTCTCTACGTCCCGTATATTGTCACGCTTGTGCTCCCCATTGCCATGCTGCTGGCCAGCATGTTCAGCCTGGGCCATATGGCGCGCTACAATGAGCTGACAGCGATTCGCGGCAGCGGCGTCTCGCTCAACCGCATCCTGTGGCCGCTTTTTGTGCTGAGCTTTTGGGTGAGCCTGCTCAGCCTCGGCTTCGGTGAAACCGTGGCGCCCGTGGCCAACCAGCAGAAATCGAATATCGAAGAGGAGTACCTCGATCCGTTCAAGCGCCACTCCGGCACAAACATGAAGAATATTTTTTACCGGGATAAACTCGAGCGGCGTATTTTCATCGGCCGGTACGATGGAAAGCGCAAAATCGCCCACCGGGTCACCATCCAAACCTACCGCTCCAACTTTATTACCGAACGGTTGGACGCTGAATCGATGCAGTGGCAGGACGGCGCGTGGGTGCTGAAGGACGGCTACAAGCGCACCTTTAACAGTGGCCGCGAGCACGCCACCCCCTTCGAAACCCTCACCGACCTTTACCTTGACTTCAGCCCGGAACAATTGATCGAGCAGCAAGCCAAGCCAGAGGACATGTCATTCCGCGAGCTCAACGATTTCATCTCCGAGGTGATGAGAAACGGGGGCGACCCCAGGAAATGGCAGGTGGACCTCCACTTCAAGTTCTCCTCACCCTTTGCCAGCTTCATCCTCGTCCTCTTCGGCGCCCCGCTGGCATCGAACAAGAACCGCAGCAGCGCAATTCTGGGGCTGATCATGAGCCTGGCGATCTACTTGTTTTATTTTGGCGTGACGCGTTTGGTCAAGACCCTTGGCGAGGTCGGGACGCTTCCCCCGGAAGTGGCCGGGTGGGTCACCAACGGCGTGTTCGTTGCGGTCGGGCTGTGCTTGCTCTTGCGTAATCGGAGGATGTGAATGCTCTACTCGCTTCGCAGTGCATCGATGGGATCGGCGATGGCAACCCGGTAGAGTTGCGAAGAAACGGTTAGAACCGCCATGATGAGAAGACAGCCAGCAGACAGCACAAACAGGGAAACGTCCAGCTCGATGCGGTATTCATACCGAAAGTCCAGTACAAAATCCATCATGACAAAACTTAGCGGCCACGCCAGCACAAAGGCCAGGCCAAGCAAGATAAAGAATTCGCGATTCAGGAGAGCGCTGATATTCAGCATGTTGGCTCCGAGAACCTTGCGAATGCTGAACTCTTTCATACGCTTTGTCACATCGAGCATGGTCAGGCCAAACAACCCCATACAAGTGAGCACCAGCGCCACTCCGGCCACAAACACGGAAAGGTCGCTGCGGGCCTGGTTTTGTCGAAAAAAACCGGCAAAAATCGACTCCTGGAAGAACCCCAGATAGGGCGCATCTGGAATCAACTGTTTCCAGGTCCGTTCAAGATACGCCGCGACACTGGCCACTGCGCCGGCTTTTGCTCGTACGGCAACAAACTCGAACTCCTGCCTTCGGCAGAGCTCGAGCACCGCCGGTTGAATCCTGGTGTCAAAGCTCTCGAAATGAAAGTCCTCGACCAGACCAATGACCGTGTAGCTCTCCCCTTCGCAGATAAGGTGTTTCCCGACCGGATCGGTCAACCCAGCCTTTCTTGCCAGCGTCTCGTTGACGACAATGGCCTGACTGGCGTCTGTGCTGAGCTCTTTTTGAAAAGTGCGCCCTGACTTCAGTCTCAGTCCCATGGTCTCGAAGTACTGCAAACCGATTCTGAACCGTCGAACGTCATATTTCTTGCCATCGATCTCGACCATTCCGGAATTGCTCCTGCCTCCGACATGTCCGTGTGAGCCGGCGACGCTCACAATGTCGGGATGCTGCTCGATTTCATTTCGGAAAACCTCGTAGTGTGTCTCGCCATCGATGGGCACGACGATCACTTGCTCCTGTTTGTAGCCCCACTCGCGATTCCTCAGGTATTCAGCGTTGCGAGTAAAGGCAAACGTCATGAAGATGGTGATGAAGGAAAAAGCGAATTGTAAGGTTAGAAGGAAACGCGTGAACAGGTTCTTCCCGGCCAGTTCTTGCTGGCCCCGAAGGATGTTCACCGGCCTGAACGCCGAGATATAAAAGGCAGGATACGCACCCGCACCGATGCCGATGAGCAAAAGCAAAAGTGCGAGAAACGCCCACATCATGGGATTATCAGCCAGGTTGACTGGAATCGCGACACCGTAATTGCTCACGATGGTGTTGAAGGCCGGTAGAAAGACGAGCTCGGCCAACAGAAAGCCCACCACCAGCACGATGAAGCACAGAAGGAGATTTTCGCTCAGAAACTGCCGCACCAGTTGCAGCCGGGTGCTACCCACTACCTTGCGAATGCCGATTTCTTTCAATCGTCTGGCCGCCGAGCCAATGGCAATATTGACGTAGTTGAAGCACGCCAGCGCCAGCAGAAACAAGCTCATCACAGCCATGGAAATCGTCCCCGCCGGGTGCGCACCGAGAAAGAGGCTGCCCCGGACATCGTACGAGTCCACCACCGCCCGTCGCAGCGGCTCGAAGATAAACGACTCAACGTGCCAATCCTCACGTGCGGCATTTTGCCAGGCAACATACTTGTGCATCTGCGCAGCAAGCGTCTCGATCTCTGCCCCGTCGATAAGTTGAACAAAGGTGCTTCGAGTAAACGCCCCCCAGTCATCAAAGCGGTCAAAACCAAAGTCGCGCCGTTTCTCATACGGCAGCAAAATGTTGAACGAAAAACTCGTGGCCGGGCGAAAGGGTTCGGCAACACCGGCCACGAGGAATGTCTCCGTGTGGGTGTTATCATAAGTAATGGTCAGCGGCTTCCCGACCGGATTCTCATCACCGAAGTACTTCAACGCGATCTGCTCGCTCAGAACCACCGCGTTTCTGTTCCGCAAAGCAGCTTTGCGACCATACTTCAGTGGAAAGGCAAACATGTGGAGAAAGTCTTCATCAACAAAAAGAAGATCCTCGTTGAAGATTTTGTCCCCATGTCGCACGGTGGCGACCGGGTGTTCGTTTTCTACCCTGACTGCGTATTTTACCTGTGGAAACTCCGCCTTCAGAGCGGGCGCAAGCGGTACGGGGGTGAGCGCCCAGGTGCTTTTGTGGCCGTCCAGGGTAATCGTATTTTCAACCATGAAAATGGTGTTGGCAGGGTCATGGAATGAATCCAGTGTGTAGGTGAAGTGCACGAAGGCAAACGCCACAACGCTGCAGCCGATGGCGGTCGATAACCCGAAGATATTTATGAAGGAAGACACCTTGTTTTTGATGATGTTGCGAATCGCCAGTTTGAAATGACTTTTGATCATGACACCTCTTCAAAGTTATCACCTCTCGCCCTGGACCCGAATAACACCAGTTGTCTGAGATTTGGGCCGAGGCGTCTTCGCAGTTGCTGGCTTAGTTCGTTTAGTATAGCTTTTGTTTTCATGACGCTGACCTCCCTGAAGTTGATCTCTAGGGAAGCTAATTGAGTTTGCGAAGAAAGTCAAGCACAATTAAGACTCCCACTTTTGAGCAATACTTTTTGTGCCCAGACTTCTTCGAATTTCCGGTTCAGTTCACGATCTTTTTCTCAAAGGTAATTCGGGTGCCGTTTTTGTTGAAGCTGACTCTGTCCATGAGGTTGTTGATGAGCATCAGGCCCATCCCGTACGGTTTTGTTTCTCCGTCATCCTCGAGCTTATGGGGCTGGAAGCCGCTGCCTTCGTCTTCGACCGAGATTTCGATGCTCCCTGAGGTGATTCCTAACTGGATGCTTAGTTTCCGGTCGCCGTACTCAGGCGTTTGCAGGCGCTCTTCCTTGATTCTTTCGAATAGACTTCCTGCTCTGCCGTTCTCGAACTCTTCTTTCCATTCCGATCTTAGCTCGAGATTGCCGTGCTCATGGGCATTCAAGACACATTCCTCGAACGCGAGCTCGATATTCAAGAGATCGGTGCTCGAGACGTCACTATAGAGCTGAATGGTTTTCTTGATGAGGTCGCGCAGCTTGGCCAGCGGCAATTCTTTGGAAGAAAAAACGAACTGCAACTGCACCTGCTTGATCAGCTCCCGGTGGGGCAGAGTTTGCCGCGCTATTTCTCTGCTGCGTTCGATCCGGTTGAGCAGGAGTGCCAATTCCCTGATTTCAAACGGTTTCAGCAAATAATCTACGGCGCCCAACCGCAGGGCTTCCAAAACCTGGTCGTCTCTGGAGTAGGTGGCCATCAACACCACCGGGAGATTCGGGCAGATATGCGGACAGGCTTGCAAGACCTCCAGACCAGTCATCTGGTTCATGTGCACGTCGCACAATAGCAGGTCGATGCCGGGCGTCGTGCTTAGAATCTCCAGAGCTTGTTCGCCGCTCTCGGCCAGATAGACCTTTTGCTCGAGCTGAATCAGCATCTGCTTGATGATGTATCGAATGGATCTCTGGTCGTCGACAACAAGAATACTCCTGGGCGCACTCATTCTGGCTTGATGCAGACTATTCCATAACTCCTTTTGCGATCAAGAAAGGGATGACAATATAAATGATGGTGTCTCGAACCAGGTAGTAGAGCACGATGACAAGCAGAAACCGCCATCCTTTGCGGCGCCAGAGTTCTTTGAAGCCATGATTTCTGACGATAACGAGGCTATCGATAATGGTGCGCTTGTACAACCGAAAAAAAGCGTTGTGTTGGAGGCGGTTCCCGCTCAACGTTTTGCTGTTTGTTGCCATAGTGGATCCCCTGAACAAATGATGGTTACTCGGTCCGGACGGTATGCCATGGGTGATGACTGTTGTGTTTGGCGTAAAACGGGGCCCGGCAGATTTTGATCCCTTCGAATTTGTCGCTCACATTCAGCGCCGTTTCGGAGCCGCCGAGGGCAAGCAGCCCTTCGTTGGTCATGACGCGGTGAATTCTGTCGAGGATGGTGCGTTTGGTCTCGATATCGAAGTAGATGAGCACATTGCGGCAAAAAATCAGGTCGAAGCGGCCCAGCCCCGTGGCGTCATTTTGCAGCACATGGTGCCGAAACGCGACATGCGCCTTCACTTCGGGCTTGATCTTCCATACGTGCCCGATCTGCACAAAGTATTTCATCAGCAATCTCACGGGGAGTCCACGGCTCACCTCGAGTTGTGAATAGATCCCCTCACGAGCATGGTCCAGTGCGCTGGTTGAAATATCTGTGGCAACCACCCGAACCAGCCAGTCCTTGAAGAGTCCGCTTTCAGCGATAGTCATGGCAATACTGTAGGGCTCCTGGCCGGTCGAGCAGGCGGCTGACCAGACTTGCAAGACTTTCGACGTCTTCGCCCGAAAAATGGCCGGAAGGATGACTTTTTCGAGGGCTTCAAAGGGTTTCGTGTCCCGGAACCAAAGGGTTTCGTTGGTTGTGAGCGCATCGAGCACCAGGGTTTGCAGTTGGGGTGGGTTGTTTGCCAGTTCCCGGCACACGTCAGAGACCGTCTGCAACCCTGCCATCTTCGCCACTGACCGGAGCCGGTTTTCAATCAAATACCGTTTGCTCTCCCCGAGCAAGATACCGCTGCGCTGGTAGATGAATTGGGAGATAAACTCTATCTGCTCTTTGGATAACGTGTCCTTGGTCGCGGTTCCTGCGCCGGCTCGAGTCGACTCTGCCCTCATAACTCATCCTAAATGATAAACTGGGTGATGGCATGAAACATCGTGTCCAGAGGCGCGACAGCATCTGCCATATTGTTCTCGACGATAAAACGTGGCATGCCCCAGACGACGCTTGACGCCTCATCTTGCGCGATGATCGGCGCGCCTGCCGCTTTCATGACCTTGCTGCCCTCCAATCCATCCTTGCCCATGCCCGTCATAATCACGCCTACTGCTTTTTTTCCATAATGCTCTGCGACCGAGCGGAAAAGCACATCGACCGCGGGCCGGCAGTAATTCTCTTGTGGCCCCTGGAACACGTGAATGTGAGGCTGGAAGCTGTGGCTGATGACCTCCATATGGAAATCTCCCGGGGCAATGTAGGCGTTGCCTCCGACAATCGGTTCCCCGTCTACGGCCTCGTGAGCCGGGACGGTACCAACCCTGGAAAGCTGCTCTGCCAGCTTTCTGGTAAAAATGGCCGGCATGTGCTGTACGATGAGAATGGGCTGGTGCAGGTTCTTCGGGATTTGTTCAAAAAATGCCATCAGACTGTTGGGTCCACCGGTGCTGATTCCGATCACAATCACCTCCCTGCGCGCGAGGCGAGTGACCGGCGTTGGCGCCGGAATATCTGTTCTTGCAGGTCTGGCAGCCGCCCGGCTGCGGAGTTCGGCCCGGCTAAACTCAATGACCTTTGGCAGCAAGCTGCGCCGGATATTTGCCAGGCTTTGTTCCAGACTTCCGCTCGATCTCGGTTTGGTGACAAAGTCGATGGCGCCCAACTCCAGGGCTTGCAAGGTCAACTCGGCCCCCTTTTCAGTGAGGTGGCTGAAAACAATTGTCTTGATTTCCGGGTACCGGTTTTTCAGCTCTCTGAGAGTTTGCAGGCCGTCCACTTCTGGCATCTCCATGTCGAGCGTAATCAGATCCGGTGGATTCTGCGGGATCTTCTCGAGCGCAATGGCGCCATTGGGTGCGCTTGTAAGCACCTGGATATTGGCGTCCTCCGACAAAACATCGGTGATCGCTCTGCGATAGAGGGCTGAATCATCAACCACCATGACGCGTACGGGAGTTGCCATGATACTGACTAACCTTTTACTGGGTTGTGGCTACGGTTGATTGAATCTTTTCAAGCATCACATCTGGCGTAAACGGCTTCATGATATATTCATCCGCGCCGGCATCCATTGCTGATAAGATGTTGGCCATCCTATTGAGTGCCGTGAGCATGATGATCTTGGTGTTCGGCGCCAGGTTGTTCTGCCGGACTTCTGTCAGGAAACTCAGACCATCCATTTCCGGCATTTCCCAATCCAGCAGAATGACGTCGAATGAATTCTCCTTTTTGACGGCCTCCAGCGCCTCCGCGCCGTTGGTCGCCTCGTGAATCTCGAATCCTTCGGGTTGCAGAATGTTGCGCACCATCGCTCGGACGGTGGCGGCGTCATCGACTGTCAATACTTTCATTTCTGATCCGTATGTTACTCCAAAGTTGCTGCTGGCCTTCCCTTTCTGGGTGTAGAAAAGAAACGGAAGGTCAGGCTGCTCGATTCATTATCGCAGCCATGATCCGACACCGTTTGTAACGGTGTCTTTTTGAGTTCAAGTTAATCAAAATGTAAAGAGCTTAGTCAAAACACGGTCACAGACCGTGTTGGATCATTTTTGCCGATTGCTCCGTAGCAGTTGCTTAGATTTTCATCTGGGCAACCAGCTCCTGCATTTCTTTTGCCAGCTCGGTCAGTCCCTCGGAATGCTCTTTGGTTGTGGTCGCTCCGGCCGCCGTGTCGCTGGCGGCTTGTGAAACCTGGGTAATATTTTCGACGATGGAATCGGCGCTGGTGGCGGCTTCCGTGACACTGAGCGAGATATCGCTGGCTGTTGTCGCTTGTTCTTCAACGGCCGAGGCAATGGTGCTGGCAATCTCATTGATCTTATTGATAATATCGGCAACCGATTTGATCGATTCTACCGAGTTGCCACTATCGGCCTGAATTTGTTCGATCTTCTGAGTGATGTCTTCGGTGGCTTTCGCGGTTTCTTTTGCCAGCTCCTTGACTTCATTGGCAACCACTGCGAAGCCCTTGCCAGCTTCACCTGCCCTGGCCGCTTCGATGGTGGCATTCAGGGCCAGGAGGTTGGTTTGCTCAGCGATGGAGGTGATCACTTTGATGACTTTGCTGATCTCCTGGGAACTTTCCCCCAGGTTGGAGATGATCTTGTTCGCTTCGCCGGCGAGCTCTACGGCGTTGTCCGCCACCCGGGCCGCCTCCGCAGCTCTGTCAGCGACTTCCTTAATGGTTGTGTTCATTTCTTCAATAGCGGTCGCGACCCCACTGATATTTCTGCTGACTTCTTCGCTGGCGCTGGAAACGTTGTTCGCCTGGGCCGAGGTCTCTTCCGCGTTGCCCGCCATCTGGTTGGCAATGGTAACCAGTTCATTTGAAGATTCGTTGAGCCGGTTGGCCGCGTCTTGCGTCGCGTCACGAATGGACACTTTATCGGTCACATCTTCCCAGGACAGCGTGTTGCCGAGATAATTCCCGTCAAAGCCCATAATCGCCGTCACCGCCAGGGAAAAGGTCAGGTTGGCAACCTTGATCGTGGTTTCATACGGCAAATTTTTGGGATCAGAGAGCAATTTGCGCTGGTGCTCGGGATTCTCGTGGAACATGTCGATGCAGGCGCCCAGCACTTCATCCGGATTGAAACCGAATACCTGCCGGAAGGTCGCTTCGTGTTCCTTGAACAGAGACTTTGAGGCCGCATTCAAGTAGGTGACGATGAAGTCCCGGTCGATCAGCATCACAGGCGTCTTGGCTTCGTTTAGAGCCTGTTGCAATCGCGCGGCCACTTTCAGTTGCACCTGGCGTTCCAGGGAAGCGGAAATGAGTCTGGAGACATTGCGCAATGTATCGAGTCGTTCTTCAGATAAGGTGATTGTCTGCAAGGCAAAAAAACCCATCGTGCCGAAGACCTCGCCGTTCATGAAGATGGGCAGGCAGACGGCGGATTTCACCCCGGCGTTCCTGGCGATCGGAGCCAGGACAGAATCTGTCATCGTGCCGATATCTGCAACAAAAAACAGCTCTCGCTTTTTCCAGGCCCGGCCGCTCAGTCCCACCCCTTCTTTGAAAGTCGCCGTCCTGCTGCCATTGCGAAATTCCTCGCTCACCTGGCCGGAATCCAGAATGAACTTCAAGACTTTTTCGTCGGGGTCAAGACTCCAATAGGAGCCATAGGCCCATCCGAAGGCCTCGCGCACCTTGTCGACCGCTCGTTGCGTGGTTTCTTCAACCGTGCTGGCATCGATGAGCGCAGTCAGCACGTTGGTGACGGCCTTCGCGTTTTGAATGTTTTCTTGCAAGGCCTGCTCCTTCTTCAATTGCTCAGTAATGGGGATCCAGTTGACGACATTGCCGATATACTCGCCCTTGTCATTGTAGATGGCATTGATGTCGGTCTCCAGGCAGACATCGCCAAAATTGAAGGTCGCATGGTGTGGCAAGGCCCCCGGGTTGTTCAAGATTTTTTCGACTTTCTCGGGCGCGCGGTGGAAACGGTGAATGGAGCCGTTTAGAATTTCCTTTGCCGAGATGTTGAATATTCTCTTTATCTCCGGTTCGACAGCTTTGATCGTTTCTTCCGCCTTTCGGTTCATGTAGATGAGCTTGAGGTTTCTATCGCAGATAAACACATTTGTTTGCAGGGCGTCCAAAGCCGCTTTTGACAGCCCCAGGACGGAGTCGGGCTCCTGAGGCGATGTTTCTGCAACCGGGTCGGTTTTGACGCCCCCTTGTGCACTGAAGGTCTTGCTAGCCATGCCTTTGCTACCTCCGTTTATGGGTTGTTGTTTGTTTACGGTTTGCCGGGTTTGTTTTGTTGTCCCCGGTTTCTTGACGTTTGCGTTCGAATAAGCTGCAAGCATTGTCGAGGCGACTGCTTGCAGCGCCTTTGACCATGCTGCGTTATTTTCGTCGTTCCACTGGGTGCCGGCAAACTCCTGCATCACATCGAGCAGGGTTTCGGTAACTGCGCCGTAATGTTCTTTCCTGGCGCCGAGTTTCTGATGTTTCTTGCCGAGAAATTGCAGAGCCGGCAGCAACTGGTCCGGATTGCGCAGGTTGCGGATAACCAGCTCGAGAGCACCCAGCAGCATCTTCTCCTGCTTTTTCATGTCCGTGCTGGCAAACATCGGTTTGATGGCTGGATAGCGCTTGAAGAGCTCGTCGTAAAAGCGCGCGGCCAGCTGTAGCCCTTTGGGAGCCACGACTGCAAAAGTGCGCTCGAGCAGTTCGATATTTAGTCCGAGATGATTATCTTGCGTTGCCCCATCAGGTGCAACCGCACCTGATGCGTTGGTTTTTTTTCTGCTCCTGGATTTTGCTTGCGCCATTTTATGTGTCCTCCATGATAGGGGGTTCCGGTGAAACCCTTTCAGGCCATACTGAACATCTTACGCCAAAGGCGTTATACAACACAGCCCAGGGTTGCCTGGCAACCCTGGAACCCTGGGTAAGAGAGTACAATAGCCCCCAACCCTGAAAGGGTTGAACAAGACAGTGCGGTTATCCTGAACTTGCCCTGATCTCAGTTCTTTGCCATGCATTCGCATACTATCAGACTTGATTCTAATTCTTGTCGATGGCCAGGATTTGGTCGACATCGAGAATCAGCAGCAGCTCACCTTCCAACTTGCACACGCCTTTCAGGTACTCGCTTTTGATCGAATGCAGAGTCGGGGGTGGCGGCTCCATCAAGCGCTTTTCAACATCGAGAACGTCACCGATTTCATCGACCAGCAGGCTGACCACGCCATCGCTGCTATTGACCACGAGATTCATGCTCTTCGGCTTGGCCGGTTCATGGCGTTCGCTGATGCGGACTCCGAGATCGATTGCTGTCACAATCTGGCCGCGCAGATTGATAAGACCGGAGACGTAGTTTGGGGCCAAAGGAATCGGCGTCATTTCCTGCGCTTTCAGGATCTCTTGTACGTGCAAGACTTCGACGCCAAAGAACTCTTTGCCCAACCTGAAGGTTGCATACTGCTCCTGCTTTTCTGTGCTGAGCACGTCAGAGTCGAATCGGTCTGTCAGTGTACGCGCCATGACAGTTGACACCTTATGTTTCAATTAACAATCTGGCAGATTCCCCCTGCGAGGGCCAAATCGGCCCCCGCAAGGGATGGCCTGCTGGGTTTCTATTTTGCAATTTGGCTTATCACCTTTTCCAGGGAGGCGAGCAAGTCCTCCCGGTTGAGTTTTTTCAAATAGTCGTTGACCCCGGCTTCCAGACCACGGGTTTGGTCCTTTTGGCTCCCCAGGCTTGACACCGCCACGATGGGCAGGTCTTTGTAGTGCTGGTTTTTGCGAATGTTTTGCGTCAATTCCAGTCCACCCATCTTCGGCATTTCAATGTCGGTAATGATGAGATCGATGTTCTCAGAGGTCATACGCTCCAGAGCCTCATCGCCATTGTTGGCCTCGAACACGGTATATCCTTCCGGTTCCAGATAGGAGCGTTCGATAGCGCGAATAAAAGGCGAGTCGTCGACAATGAGAATATTGGAAATGACTTTCGCCTGCTCCTGAACCAGTTGCTGTGATTTTCTCTCGAACCAGTCCGGGAATTCATTCGCGATCAACGCAAAGGCGTCCAGGATCAGGGTGATTTTTTCATTGATGATGATGGAGCCCAATACGCCATTCTGCTGCAGGGAGGAGGTGTCGATTTCTTCAGTAGAGTCGACGATGTCTAATATCTCGGAAACGATGAAGCCCACTTCGTTGTTTTCAACGGCAAACACGATGACCGAAAAGGTCTCCTTGGGCGCAGGCGGCTGGATTTGCAGAACATTTTCGATGCGCAAAAGCGGCAAAATCTTGCCGCGATACTTGATCACCTCGCGACTGCCGGCACGCTGAATGCGAGATGTTTCAGTCTTTTCCAGGCGTGACACCAGAGATAGCGGAATGGCAACCTGATCGTCGGCATGAATGGAGAAGAGCAGAAAGGTGTGGCTCTGACGATTGCTGAGATGGGCCTGCTCTCTTTTCTCGGCTTGCGCGTGGTTCTCCTCTACCGTGATCTTGGCTGTGTCGGCCAGCCCGACCACGTCAAGGATTAGGGCGACCTTGCCGTCTCCCATCACGGTGGCACCGGCGAAGGCGTGAATGTCTTTGAGATGCTTGCTCAGTGGTTTGACGACAATCTCCTCGGTGTCGTGAATCTTGTCGACGATCAACCCAAATTGCGTTTGCCCGGCCGCGAGCACGACGATGCTGAGGCTCTCGAGCTCTTCTGCCGTGCAGGAGTCTAGTTGCAGGACGTTGTTCAGACGCAAGATCGGGAGCAGCTTGCCGCGCAAGCGATAGATTTCGGCGCCGCCCAGACGTTCGATTTGGCTCATCTCATCGCCTTCCAGGCGGACCAGTTCGAGTAGATTGATTTGGGGAATGGCAAACCGTTGTTGCCCTGAGGTGATGATCAGCGCCGGAATAATGGCCAGCGTCAGTGGTATCTTGATTCGAATGGTCGTGCCTTTTCCGACGACGCTGGAGATCTCAACGTTGCCGCCAATCTTCTCGATATTGGTCTTGACGACATCCATGCCAACGCCGCGCCCGGAGATGTTGGTGATTTTCTCTGCGGTCGAAAACCCCGGGCGGAAGATCAAGTTGATGGCGTCGCGGTCCGAAAGGGTGTCCGCCTGCTGCACAGTCATGATCCCTTTGGCGACCGCCTTTTGTCTGATTTTTTCCGGGTCGATGCCGCTGCCATCATCGATGATCTCGAGGTTGACCTGGCCGCCTTCATGGTAGGCGCGCAAGATCAGGGTGCCCTGGGGGGCTTTGCCAAGCTGCGTGCGCGTCTCCTCGTCTTCGATGCCGTGGTCGATGGCATTGCGCACCAGGTGGGTGAGCGGGTCTCTGATCCCTTCGATGATGGTCTTATCGAGCTCGGTCTCCTCTCCTTCGATCAGCAGGTCGACGCGCTTGTTGTTGGTGCGGGTGGTATCACGGACGAGCCGCGGGAAGCGACTGAAGACATTGCTGATCGGCTGCATGCGCGTTTTCATGACATTTTCCTGCAGCTCGCTGGTGCAGAAATCGAGTCTCTGGCTTGCGGCGTGGAAGTTGGCGTTCTCGATCTGTTGTGCGAACTGCATGATCTGGTTGCGGGACAGCACCAGTTCGCCGACCATGTTCATCAGGCTGTCCAACAACCCGACATCGACGCGAATGGTACTGTCCGCCTTGTTCCAACTCTCGGCGATGTCCGTTTGCCGGCGTGCCGCGCCCGTGGGTTCGGCGGCGGGTGCAGGCTCTAAACTCTCCTCCTCCCTGTCGACCTCTTGTTGCGGTTCAGACTCTTGTGCCAGCTCCTTGTCAGTTTCGAGGTTTTGTGTAAATATCCCCCAACTGCCATCATCTGCGATAATTTCGTCTGTGGGTTCCTTTGCCTTCTTTGAGCTTTTGGTTGCGGACCTTTGCTTACCCGAGGAGGCAGCCTTGCGTTTGCGAGCGCTCTCTTTCTCTATTTGCTGCGGGGCGGGTATCGCCTCGAGGTCGACCGCATCTTCGCCGGTTTGTTCGATCGCCTCGTGCAGAATCTTCAGTTGGTCCAGCGAATCGAGCAGGAACGTAATCACCTCGGAGGTGATGTCGCGCTTGCCATCTCGAACTTGTGTCAAGACTTCTTCTGTGATGTGGGCGATTTTTTCAAATCGTTTCATGCCGACGATGCCGGAGTTGCCTTTGAGCGTGTGGAAAGCTCGGAAGATCTCGTCGAGCATGGCGCGGTTCTCAGGATCGTCTTCAATCTGCACGATTTTTTGGTCCAGCAGTTCGATGTTCTCCCTGCTTTCGGTAATAAAGATGTGAATCAGGTCTTCACGCTGGCTCATAGCGGTGGTCCATCAGTTTGTGAGTTTCCCGATTACGGTCAAGAGCTGCTCCTGCTGAAAAGGCTTGATGAGCCAGCCAGCCGCTCCTGCCTCTTTTCCTTGCTGTTTGCGCGCCTGCTGAGATTCGGTGGTCAGAATCAACACCGGCGTCGCTCGAAAAGAACTGTTCTTGACATTGCGGGTGAACGTGATGCCGTCCATGTTTGGCATATTGACATCGGTGATGATCAGATGCACGCGTTCGCCTGAGCTCGCCAATCCTTTGAGCTTCTTGATGCCGTCCAGGCCGTCTATAGCCAAGGCGACGTTATACCCGGCATCCTTTAGAACATATTCAAGCGATGACCGGATGGTGACGGAATCGTCGACGACGAGAATGTATCCTGACATAGTTTGCCCTTGTGCTTATGAAAATCCCTACTGTTCATTCTTTTGAATCGTCAGCATCTTGTCGAGATTGATTGAAACGAACATGGAGTATAAGTTGTCATGAATCCCGAAGATGACCAGTTCCTTGTTTTGCTGTCGCAGGCGTTTGTACAGAATGATGATCTTTCCGATCCCGGTACTGGTGATAGTCGGGACCAGACTCAAATCGAGCTTGACGACGCGGTGAGCTGAGGCTGAAAGCTGCTCAAATGCTCGCTTGATGGCCTCGCTGTCGCTTTCTGTGATCGCGCCTGTGATCTTGGCCAGAATGTCCTTTTCGGATGGCGATATTGCGATCTCCATGACGGTTCCTATCAAGTTACGTTAGAACAAAACGACATCACTGGAAAGACCCGGCTAGGCAGTCGCCCCTTCGGTCTGATCTTCGTGGAGATAGACGCAGAAATGGACTGTAAGTGTGTGTCGGCTGCGGCGTTCATTTTCACAATGACCGTGTTTCACGTTCTTCGGGTGCTTCTTCAGCTGTGGGAGTCAAGGCACTGTCGCTGCTAAGCACCATTACAAACAATCGGCGAGTTTCCTTCCGGCCTTAAAACATTTCTTGTGCACCTCCAGCCCGCGGCTGCTCCTGGACGCTGGAGAGCCGTTCATCTTTGTTCAGGTCCAAGTGGCAAAAGCTGACGCGGCAAAAAGCTAAAGGAACTTGGAACCATGACGATGTAAAACAAGCCAATACAAGTCACGCCTATCGAGCTCATGCCGGTTAGGGACGACTTGGCACTATTCAGCAACGCACCTACAAATGACCATATTAATGAGGGAAGACATATGGCTGATGCTGAACAACAAGAGCTTCTACTGTCCTTTGTCGAGGAGGGGAACGAGTTACTGGATGAATCTGAACCGCTGTTGATCGAGCTTGAAACCAACTCGACGGAATCCGGAGAGGTCGATTCTGAAGTCCTCAATACGATTTTTCGCCTATATCATTCTCTCAAAGGCGGCGCCGGTTTTCTGGATTTGCGGACGGTCGGCAGTGTGACGCACAGAGCCGAAACTTTGCTGGACCTGTTTCGAAAGGGCAAGGGGACGGTTCACAGCGAGCACATCGACTTGCTGACGCGAACGTGTGACTTCTTGCGGAAACTGCTGGGCAATATTGAATCAGAATTAACGGATGAGGGCTTTGAAGAGGACGCGCAGGAACTTATTGGCGCGCTGCAAAAGCAAATTGCCACCATCACCGGCGAAGAGCAGGAGGAGGTTCAAGCTCCGCCGGCGGAAGACCCGGCTGTGTCCGCGGATGAAGAATGCGAAGAAACGGCGCCATCGGCAGACGACCTGGTAGAATTGAAGTTGTCGATCACACCGGAGATGACGAAGCAGTTCGTGCAGGAATCCGATGACCTTCTGGCTGCAACCGAGGAAGCGTTCCTCGTCTTGGAAAAGGAACCCAACAGCGAGGAACACGTCGCCTCTGCGTTTCGAGCCTTGCACAGTTTCAAAGGGAACGCCGGCTTCTTGAGTTATGTCGATCTGGAGCAATTGAGCCACCAGGCCGAAACCGTTCTCGACAAGATTCGTTACGGTGAAATCAGTGGCAATGCTGATCTTTTCTCCATGCTGTTGGATGTGCTTGACTTTCTGCGTGACGGCGTGCAGCAGGTGAGTCAGGGAAACGAGCCCTCTATCCCATCCGCTCCCGGTCTTATCAACCTGCTCAAGGACGCGACCCATAAATTGGAATGCGCCGCCAAGGGCGAGGAAGTGGCGGAGTCCACTTCTGAACAGAAAGAGAAGGTACAGAAGCCAGCAAAGGCCGCCACCGAAAAACAGAAGCCGAAAACCGCAACCCCCAAAGCAAAGCCCAAGCCCAAGGCCAAAGCCGGCAGCGGGGACAGCGGTAAAGTCGAGACCAAATCGCGCCAGACCATCCGCGTGGATGTGGAAAAGCTCGAGGCGTTGCTGGACCTGGTAGGGGAGCTGGTCATCGCCGAGGCCATGGTGGCGCAGAATCCCGACCTGCAAGGGTTGGATATCTCGTTGGAGAATTTCGAAAAGTCCTCCCTGCATCTCAACAAGATTACGCGCGATCTCCAGGACATCGCCACCTCCATTCGAATGGTGCCGCTCTCAGGCGTCTTCCGCAGAATGATTCGCCTGGTGCGAGACCTGGCCCAAAAAACTGGCAAGAAGGTGGAACTCGAGATCATCGGAGAGGAGACCGAGGTCGACAAAACGGTCATCGAGCAGATCACCGACCCCCTGGTGCACATCATCCGGAATTCTATCGACCATGGCATCGGCAAACCCGATGAACGGAAAAAATACGGCAAAGGCGAAAGCGGACATCTGACGCTGGAAGCCAGGTATGTCGGTGGAGAGGTCTGGATTACGGTTCGGGACGACGGCATGGGGTTGAATCGCGTCCGGATTCTCGAGAAGGCCCTTGAAAGGGGTTTGGTAGAAGGCAACGTGGAAGACATGAGGGACCAGGAGGTGTGGCAGCTCATTTTCCACCCCGGGTTTTCGACCTCGGACAAGATTACCGATGTTTCAGGACGGGGGGTCGGCATGGACGTTGTGCGCAGAAACATAGAAAACATTCGCGGCAAAGTTGATATGGCCAGTGTCGTAGGGCAGGGAACAGAAGTTGTCTTGCGCATCCCCTTGACGTTGGCGATCATCGACGGCATGATCATCAGGGTAGGCCATAGCCGCTATATCATCCCCATCGTGGGTATCAAGGAAACCATTCGAGCCAGTATGGATGACATTACCCAAACCATGGACGGTCAGGAGATCATCAGTATCCGCGACAATCTCTACCCCATCGTTCGGCTGCACGAATTCTACGGCGTCGAGCCGACCTTCACGAAATTGTCCGACGGCATCATCATGATGGTTGAGGATGCTGAACGCCGATTCTGTTTGTTTGTCGATGAGCTTATCGGACAGCAGCAAATCGTGATCAAGGGGCTGTCTGAATATATCGGTCAGATCCAGGCTATCTCCGGCTGCACCATTCTGGGCGATGGCACGGTCTGCCTCATTATCGACCTGACCAGTCTGGCCAATCTTGCAGAGGCGGGCAGGAACGGGACCGCGCCGCAAATCGTGCAGGAGGCGGTCGATGAAGTGTTAGTATGACAGGTCACAGACCAGAGAACAATTATCACTAAATCCAAGTAGGTGAGGCTCATGGTTGACACGAACGTACATGAACCCGAAGCAGTTGAGGATGTTCAGGAAGATACCCAGGAAGGCAAATTTCTGACGTTTGCTCTCGGAAACGAAGAGTATGGCATTGAAATACGCAACGTTACGGAAATCATCGGTATCCAGAAGATTACGGATTTGCCTGACACCCCGCACTTCGTCAAAGGGGTGATCAATTTGCGCGGCAAGGTGATCCCGGTCATCGATGTCAGACTGCGGTTCGGACTTGAAGAACTCGAGTACAATGACCGCACGTGTATCATTGTTGTCAACATCCGCAACATGACCGTGGGGTTGATTGTCGATACGGTCTCGGAAGTCATGGATATTTCTGAAAGAGACGTGGAGGCGCCCCCCAAGGTCAACACCACAGCCGGCGCCCGATACATCCAGGGTCTGGGAAAAGTTGGGGATGATGTCAAAATTCTCTTGGACACGCACAAGCTCCTTTTTGGCGAGGAACTGGACCAGCTCGCAGAGTCACTCCCGTAGGCGTAGATCCGTGTGTGGGTAGGGATTCTTTTTATCCAAACTCAGGATATGAATGATTAGCCAACGAAGAGCAATGGAACGATCAAACAGCCTTAGCATCAAATACAAGTTGGTGCTCGCAATGCTGCTCATCGCGCTGTTTTCTGGTGGGATAGTGACGTGGCAGAGTCGAGATGCCTTGCAAGAGATGTCTGCGCTGCTTTCCGAAGCGGAGTCAAACGAGACGGTTAACGCAACTCCCGGCCCGACCACGGCTGTCGTATTCTGGCTGAGCGCAGTTCTGCCAGCAGTCGTGGGGCTGTCCCTGTTGCTGGCCCGTTCGATTACCAGGCCCATCAAGAAAATCTCTGACATCGCGGCTCGGGTTGCCGTCGGAGAGTTCGAGCAATCTGTCGCCATTCATTCTGACGACGAGATTGGCCATCTGGCTGCCTCTTTTCAACAAGTGATCGCTGCGCTCACGGCCAGGGCCAGCGCTGGCCAGCAGATCGCAAGAGGCCAGGTGGAGGTCGAGGTGGAGAAAGAGTCGGAGCGGGATGAGCTTGGCCAGGCACTGGTCGAGATGAAGCGGGCGCTCGAGGCCAAGACTAGCGCTGTCAACCAGATTGCGCAGGGCAACCTCGAGGTTGAAGTCGAGCTTGCTTCGGAGCAAGACGTGCTTGGCCGCGCCATGGTCGAGATGGTGAGCAATCTCAAGCAAGAGCGCGAAAAAGTTGCCGCTGAAATGGCGCAACTGGAAACCAACCTTGACCAGGCACGAGCGGCGGTGAATGAAATCAAACGGGTCGCCACCAACCTGGGCCAGGGCCGGTTGGATGAGCGTGTCCAGCTCGATGAGGTGGAAGCCATGTTCAGGCACGTGGCCGAAGGGTTCAATGCCGCTATTGACAACATCCTTGCGCCTATTCAGAGGGCGGTGGCGGTTCTGCAGGAAATGGCAGCCGGGGATCTGAGCAAGACGATAGATGAGGATTTCACCGGGGGCCACGCCAAGATCAAGAACTCACTCAATCTCACCTTGACTGGCCTCAATGAGACTTTGGGCCAGATCGCTGCTGCCGTGGACCAGGTTGCCACCGGCGCCAGTGAGGTCTCCAACGCCAGCCAGAGCCTGTCTACGGGGGCCACCAAGCAAGCCAGCTCTCTGGAAGAGGTCACCGCCTCGATGAACGAAATCGGCTCGCAAACCAAACAGAACGCAGAAAACGCCTCTCAGGCGAATCAGCTTGCCACCTCGGCGCGCAAGAGTGCTCAGGAAGGCAACAGTCAGATGCAGCGTATGCTGCAGGCGATGAGCGAGATCAATACCGCCTCGGATGAAATCTCAAAAATTATCAAAGCTATCGATGAAATCGCATTCCAGACCAATTTGCTGGCCTTGAATGCAGCCGTTGAGGCGGCGCGCGCGGGGGTGCATGGCAAAGGCTTTGCAGTGGTAGCGGAAGAAGTGCGCAATCTTGCCCAGCGAAGTGCAAAAGCCGCCAGGGAAACAACCGAGCTGATCGAAGACTCGGTCGCAAAAGTGAGCAACGGCACCAAGATCGCCAACCTGACCGCAACCGCTCTCGACGAAATCGTTACGGGCGTGACCAAGGTGACCGACCTGGTTGCGGAGATCGCCAGCGCTTCAAACGAGCAGGCACAGGGCATCGAGCAGGTCACCGGAGGACTGAACCAGATTGACCAGGTGACACAGGCCAACACAGCCAGCGCCGAACAGTGCGCGTCAGCCTCTCAACAGCTTTCGTCACAGGCCGACCATGTTAAACAACTGTTGGCCAAATTCAAGTTGAAGGATGACGTCTCCAGCGTTTTTGGTGAGCCGCAGGTCACGGTTGTTCACGAAATTCCGCAGCAGGCGGAAGAGACGGCGGCCTGGGGGGAGCCTGAAGTCCGTAAAGAAAGCGGGTTCATTGCCCTGGATGACGAAGAATTTGGAGAGTTTTGAGTGCGAGAGATGATTCCGGACTTAGAGAACAAAACTTCAGATGTGATTGAGCTCAATGATAAAGAGTTCAAGCTGATTCGAGACCTGGTTTATTCAAAGTTCGGGATTAACCTTACTGAGCAGAAAAAGGCCTTGATCGTCGGAAGATTGCAGAAAGTCCTGCGTGAACACGGCTTTTCTTCCTTCTTCGAATATTATGAGCACGTCACCCGCGACCGCTCCGGCGAAGCACTTGTGACTCTCGTCAACCGTATCTCAACAAATCATACCTTCTTTTATCGCGAGCACGACCATTTTGAATACCTGACCGATACAGTCTTGCCGGAACTCAAGAAACAGATGAGCAGCAAAGGGAAGATGCTGCGAGTCTGGTGTGCCGCGTGTTCATCTGGCGAGGAATCCTACATGCTATCGATGCTCATCCATGAATTCTTCAAACATGAGATAAGCAACTGGGATATTGCCATATTGGCAACAGATATCTCCGAGCGTGTGCTGGAAATTGCCAAAGCCGGCGTGTACAGTGATGAGAATATTTCACGGATGCCGGACCACCTGAAGCGTAGCTACTTCAAAGCCACGGGCAGTGGCAAGTGGGCCGTGACCGAAAATGTCAGGAAGCTGGTCCTGTACAGACGATTCAACTTGATGCGGCCTCAGTTTCCTTTCAAACGAAAGTTTCATTTTGTCTTTTGTCGCAATGTGATGATTTATTTTGACGAGCCAACAAAAAAAGCGCTTGTAAAGCGCATCTATGAGTTTCTCGACCCTGGTGGCTATCTCTTTATTGGACATTCTGAGACATTGGGCAAAGGTGATTCCCGTCTACGTTACATCAGGCCGGCAGTTTACAGAAAGGAGGCTTAAGTGGGCAAAAAGATTCGAGTCCTTATCGTAGATGATTCGGCGGTCGTGCGGCAAATCCTGTCGCAAGGCCTCTCTGCGGACCCGGAGATCGAAGTGGTTGGCACGGCCTCCGATCCGTACATCGCCCGAGACAAGATTCTGCAGTGCAAGCCGGATGTGTTGACACTCGACGTAGAGATGCCCCGAATGGATGGTGTGGAGTTTCTACGCCGGTTGATGCCGCAGCATCCGATGCCCGTGTTGATGGTCAGCTCGCTTACGGAAAGAGGAAAGCAAATCACGGTTCAGGCCCTGGAAGCCGGAGCCGTCGATTTCGTGACCAAGCCGACCTCGGACGTGCAGCGGGGTCTGAACCAGATGTTAGGAGAGCTGCGCCAGAAACTGAAAATCGCAGCGACGGCGAATGTCAGCCGCTGGAAGAGGCGCAATTATCAACCCCGCCGGCCAACACCCGCTGCCTCGCATGCTTTGGCGGAGTCGACCGACAAAGTCATCGCCATCGGCGCCTCCACCGGCGGTACGGAGGCGGTGCGCCAGGTTCTCGGCGAGCTGCCAGGCGATACGCCGGGCATCGTGGTCGTGCAACACATGCCGGCCGGGTTCACAAGGATGTTCGCGCAACGGCTCAATGAGCACTCTGCCATGGTGGTCAAAGAGGCCAAAACAGGCGACAGAATTCTGCAAGGGCGAGTGCTCATTGCCCCTGGCGATTATCATATGAAGGTGTATCGTTCGGGAGGCATGTACTACGTCGAGTGTAAGCAGGCGGACAAGGTTTGTGGGCACCGGCCTTCGGTCGAAGTCTTGTTCAGGTCCGTGGCCTATTCTGTCGGGGCCAATGCTATTGGTATCATATTGACCGGCATGGGGCATGATGGGGCCGACGGGATGGTCGCGATGCGCAAAGCAGGCGCCAAAACCATAGCCCAGGATGAAGCGACTTGTGTCGTTTTCGGTATGCCGAAGGTCGCTTACGAAAAAGGAGGAACAGACCAGTTGGTCGCGCTTGACAGAATACCTGGCAAACTGCTCTCCATGCTTTCAGTGAAAGGTTGAGCTCAATGAAGAACGTCTATGTTGGAGTGGGCGAATATGCCACCTCCAGAACACAGGGTGAGATTGTTAGGACTCTAGCCTTGGGCTCGTGCGTGGCCGTTATCCTGCTGGACCCACAAAACAGAGCGGTAGGTCTCCTTCATGTCGCCTTGCCAGACTCCTCGATCAATCAAAAGAGGGCCGTGGAGCGGCCCGGGATGTTTGCGGACACCGGCATCGTCAAAATATTGCAGGACATGAAGCGACACGGCTACAACGGCAAGAGCCGGCTGACAGTCAAGCTCGCGGGCGGGGCAAGTGTCATGGACCCGAACAACACCTTCAATATCGGCAAAAGGAATATCCTGGCTGTGCGCAAATGTCTGTGGCGATATCGATTGGGCGCCGTTGCCGAAGATTTGGGGGGGCATATCAGCCGCACTGTCTCAATTGATGTCAACACCGGCAAAGTAACGCTCGCTTCCCCAGGAAGGGAGGATTGGTCACTATGAGTATACCAGAAAAAATAGCCGCCCGGATAGAGGAGAAGCCAATTCCATCACTTGTGGCGTTCAAACTTCTGCATCTTCTCGACGACGAGGACCATTCGATCAAACAAGTCGTTCAGCTCATCGAGAACGACCCTTCTCTGACCACGGAAGTGCTCAAAGTGGCCAATTCGGCAACTTATTTCAGGGGCAAAGAGGTCACAACCATGGGTCGGGCCGTCCTGCTGATGGGCGAAATGATGGTGGTCGGCATTGCCATTTGCGCCTCCTCATCCATCGTCTTCAACCAGCCGCTTGAAGGGTACCATTGTAAAGAGGGGCAGATGTGGCAGCATGCCGTGAAGTCTGCCATCGCCTCGCGCGAGCTGGTGGCATTTTTGAAAAAGAAAATTCCTGCCGGCCTTGCCTTTACCGCCGGTCTGCTGCATGACATCGGCAAGTCCGTGCTCTCTGAATTCTTGCTGGAGAAAAGAGACGCTCTGCTGGCTTTGTGGAACGGGGAGCAGGTGGAGGATTTCCTGCTCGCCGAAAGAGAGACGGTCGGGACGGACCATGCGCAGGTCGGCTACGTTCTGTCCGGGCACTGGGGACTTCCCAAAGCGCTCCGGATCGCCATTCGGGACCACCACAATCCGTCGGACACGGACACGGAATTCCGCGAGCTGGTTTATACGGTGCATTTGGGCGATCATATTGCCATGATGGCCGGCGCAGAAACAGGCTCGGACAGTTTCGGCTATCGCGTAGACGCAGAATATGCTGACTACTTCGACATCACGAAAGACCAGTTCGCCTTGCTGTTTTTGACAGTGCAAGAGGAATTTGAACGTATCAAAGCGACCATAATGTCTGAAGGAAAGGGTTGAATATGCTAGAAAATATCATCATCGCTGATGACTCTTCGACCGCCCGCATGATCATAAAGCGCTGTCTTGAAATAGCAGGCGCCGTGGATGCCAACTTTCTGGAGGCGGCCAACGGTGAGGAAGCGCTGCAATTGGCCAAAGAGCACTCGGTGGACCTGATTGTCACAGATTTGAACATGCCGATAATGGATGGCCGGGCGCTCATCCGGCACGTTAAAACCAGTCCCAAGTTGACGCACCTGCCGATTTTGGTCATTTCCAGCGCCGGCAATGACGCGGTACGCCAGGATCTGTTGCGGCAGGGAGCGACTGCTGTCATCGATAAGCCGGTGTCGCCGGCCGCATTGGCTTCGGTGTTTCAGGATATTTCGAACGATACAGAGTGGGGTTAGAGCTATGAAAGAAGTACAGGAACTCAAGGCTTCTTTGTCGAAGGCGGTCTTCGACACCATGGAGAATATGACCTTTGAGGAGGTCGAAATCATTGACAACGAAGAGGAAGTGGTGATGAGCACTGAGAATCTCATCTGGAGCGTGCTGCCGCTCAACAAACCGTACGCTGGGGAACTGGTGGTGCGGGTGAGCAAAGATTATGGCAAAGCCCTCGCTGAAGAGGTGTTAGGGCTCATGGCGGGGGAAGTCTCAGATGAGACTGTCACTGATATCCTGGCTGAAATTGCGAATACATTGGCGGGCCGTTTTATGGACAACCTGGTGCCTTCCGATGAGGAATTCCAGCTTGGCTTGCCGCGTGCCGCAAGCGGGCACCCGGCCGAAGGTCAGCAAGAGGTGGTCTCGATTCCTGTCAAGGTCGGCGAGCACGCGATGATTGTTTCAGTCTCTGGTAAAGACTTTGTTGAGCTGGTCAAGAACTGAGAAAGTCCAATAGAGGAGTAACCACCATGAAAATATTGGTTGTAGACGATTCGGCGGTCATGCGCAAGATTGTCATGAAGGCACTTGGCGAAGGTGGACATACCGACATTGTTGAAGCTGGTAACGGCAAAGAGGCCCTGGAGAAAGCCTCGGATGTAGACGTGGTATTTACCGATTGGAATATGCCTGTCATGGACGGCCTGACCTTTGTCAAAGAACTCAGGAAAACATCCAAGGTGCCGATCGTTATGGTAACCACCGAAGGCGGCCAAAAGGAAGTGCTGGAGGCGATGAAGTCTGGGGTAAATGACTATATTGTAAAACCCTTCAAACCCACCGTTCTGCTGACCAAGATAAAAACTCTGGTCAAATAGCAAACGGGCCGTTTTACAGATAATAAGTTAGGAGATCTCGAGAAATGAGCGAAGATATTTTGCAGAAAGAAGATCTATTGCAAGACTTTGTCGACTCTACCATCGATGTCCTGACCACGATGTCAGGGCTGGACGTGACCTACGACGGGATGCGAAAGATCGATGGCGTCGTGGATGGTCTCGGTATCACGGCCTGCATGGATATTACCGGCGTGCTTGGCTTTTCTGGCGGACGAAGAGGGTCTGTTTTGATTACCTTTTCAGATGCGATTGCTTTGAAAGCCATCGGCGGGATGCTTGGCATGGAGTTCACGGAAGTCGATGCCGACGTACGAGACGGCGTTGGCGAGCTGGTTAACATGATAGCGGGAGGGGCCAAGACCAAACTGCAAAACAAGGGCATAGACTTCGAGCTTTCGATTCCCAATACTGTGATTGGCTCGAACCATAAGATTACTGCGCCAGCCGCTACCACGAGAACTCGACTCGACTTCGGGACTCCGCATGGTAAGTTTTTTATCGAAGTATATTTGAAAAGGGACGATAGTTAGTTAGTGAGCATCTGCCTAGGGATTCATGTCTAATGGCCAATCAGAAAAAAAGGGTGCTCATCGTAGATGATGAGTACTCATCCAGGCGGCTGCTGGAAAAAATCCTGCGCAGCTACCTGAACTGTGATGTTTTGCAAGCTGAAGAAGGATCGGTTGCGTTGCAGATCATGGTCAAGGAGAATCCCGATCTCGTGATTCTCGACCTGGTCATGCCGTTTATGAATGGCGTAGAAGTCTTAAAAACAATGCGCAAAACAGCGAATCTTCGAGACATCCAGGTGGTCGTCTGTACCTCTATTGATGATCAAACACTCGTCAAGAAAGTCATTGAATTCGGGGTCAAAAAGTATCTGGTCAAACCCCTAAGTAAAGAGAAAGTTGTTGACGTGATCTCAGAACTCTTGGTCTAACTGCGGAAGCCCATGGCGACTGAAGCCCTCTCTCAAAACGAAATAGACGCCCTCCTGTCGCAGTCACAGGGCGTCGAAATTGGCGACGAAGAAGGCTCGGAGAAAAAAGAGAAAGCCGTCTTCACGTACAATTTCCGCAAGCAGAAGAAATTCAACAAGGGTGACTTCGTCCTTCTCGAAAGCATCCACAAAAAGTTCCTGCGCAATGTCGAAGTGACGCTCACCAATGTCCTGAGTACGCCCATCATGGCCTCGTTGGCAGCCGCGACGGAATTGTCCTACAGCGATTGCATGGATTCCTTCTCCTCTCCGACGTGTATCTACATTTTGAACGTCAACCAGAGCCTCGGGAAATTCATTATGGAGATCGATCCCAACTTTGCTTTTTTTGTCATCGACAAAATCCTGGGCGGAAATTCAAAAGATGTCCACACGATGGAGCGCGAGCTCAGCCTGATCGAAGAAAAGATCATGCACCGCGTCGTCAATTTCATGAACCAGGACTTGATGGACGCCTGGGAAAGGGTTGAAAAACTTCACATCGAAGTTGACGCTTTCTATGCCCAGCCGGACTATGTTCAAGTGCTCAGCAATACGGAAACAGTCATCCTCGTTTCCATGGATGTCCGAAGTTCCGACAAAACATTGGGATATGTCAACCTGTGTCTGCCGAGTAACATTCTGGAGGCATTAGTGCTGCAATATGACAAAACCGCAGAGAGAGCGCAGCGCTCTGTTGAGCATACTTCGACCGACCGCATGAGTATCGAGTACCACGTAAGACGGTCAATCCTACCCCTACGCGTCATACTCGGTGAAACTAAGATGAAGGTCAATGACCTGCTCAATCTCGATGCCGGAGATGTTATCTACCTCCACTCTGAAGTCAACAAACCGATCGATGTCTACGTTGGCGATTTGAAATTATATAGAGCGCTCCCCGTCAAGAAGGAAAACTCTGTGGCTATCAAAATCTCTGACATCGTGCGAGTAGAACGACTGGATTAGCCAGCTTCGACCCTTCGCCCGGACCGTTCTATGGGTGCGTCGAACGCGGGTGACGCACACCGTTTTTTCCCATGCAATTTGACTTATTTCCCGACCCCAAGTCCAAAATCATGTAAAGCTTGACTTATGCAGGGCAATTGTTTATATTGTTCTAAACAAACTTAACGAGTAATGCAGATGGGGAGTCATCAGCTAGAAGCGCGTAAAAACCAGCTTGCCGAGTCTGTCGGGGAGTTTATCAAATACTGGGGCTTCAAGGAAATTCACGGCAAGATTTGGGTTCAGATCTATCTGTCGCGACAGCCGATCACGGCCAAGCAGCTCACAGCGCGGCTGGGCGTAACCAAGGGTTTGGTCAGCACGGCACTTTCCGAGCTCATCGCCTATCAAGTGATCGAGAAGGTCAATCTCGGTGACGCCCGCTCGCCAGGCTACCAATCCAACACCGATTTGGTGCAGGTCATTTACAACGTCCTCCGGAATCGAGAGTTGAAGTTGACCACGAAGATTCAGGAAAACATTGCGGCTCTGGCGCAGGAAATGGAATCAGAAGACCCTGAAATGCTGGAGAAGGTGAACAAATTGCAGGAAATGACCGGTTTCGCTGTCGACACGCTCAAGAAACTACTCGACAACAAAACGATTTCAACGGATAGATTCAAGCTGATCATGCGGCTGATCAGGTGAGCTCAGAGCCAGCAATCACGGCAAAAGAAAAGCCATCGGCCAGGTGACCCTTTCTTTAGTATTTTTCTTTGCGCTCTTGGCGTAAACTTTGCGAACTCTTAGTTTTTGTGGTCTTGTTCCGCTTGTTAGATCCCGCGTTTCTTGCGGGGCTGGTCCGGGTTAGGATAATAATGGAGAGGTGGATAGGTTCATGTTGCATGACTATGAGCTGATTCTTCAGAACGAGACAGTTTTGTCGCAGTCTTATCACACGGCCATTCTTCACGGCTTTCCGGTGGCCCTCTGGCGCTTTCCGCGCACATCTCAGTGTCACGCAATGGTCGACCTTTCAGGGGGCTCGCAGCGGGCGCCGGCCCGGTTCAGCCACCTGGCGACCGGGTTCATCATGGCTCCGTTTCACAACCGGACGGAGACCGCTTCCTACTTCATCCAGGCGCATCTCTACTTACAAGGTGACACCTGTTATTTTGGCCCCGCGTCTTCAGAAAAGAAAACGCGTGTTCGAGAAAACCGGAGGCGGTTTGAAAAAACACTGTACAAACTTTGTGCAGGAAATCCTCCGGTGGTCACGCCGGAACCCTACTGGTTCAGAGGGACGTCCTACAACCCCGGCGGGACGATAATGACAAAAGCCGCCTACTGCCGCCTGGTCGAACGCGCGTTGGAAGAGATCACCGCTGAGAAGTTGAAGAAGGTGGTGCTGTCGCGCGCCCTGGAAGTGACGTTGGCCCAGGGGTTCTCGCCACAAAACTTGTTCGACCACCTTTGCGCCGCTTATCCCAATGCGTTTGTCTCGCTGGTGGCGCTGCCCGGCGTTGGCACGTGGATTGGCGCAACGCCGGAGCTGCTGTTGAGCCAGCAGAATGATGAATTGACGACCGTGGCCCTGGCCGGGACACGTCCGGTTTCACCTGGAAACGTGACTGGCCTTCCCGCTTCGCACGTCGGTCTGGAGCCTGGCTCTGAGCGATTCCGGAGTGGGAATCAGGCGTGGGAGCCGGGCGATAACGGAACGTTCAGTCATTCTGAGTGGGCGCAAAAATGGAGCGAAAAGGAGATCGATGAACAAGCTATCGTGAGCGAGTTTATCCGGCAGGCATTTGCTCACCACAAGATCGATGATTATACGGAGCAGCGCACCGAGTCCGTGCGGATTGGTGATCTGCTGCATTTGCAGACAAAGTTCAAGTTGGAGAGCCTCGCCAGCCGTGGCGTCAACGTTGTCGACACCTTGCTGCACTCGCTGCATCCGACGCCAGCCGTCTGCGGTGTGCCGCAAAGCAAAGCCCTGACCTTTATCGAACGACATGAGTCGCACGCCCGCGAGTTCTACGCCGGTTATCTTGGCCCGGTTAACCTGGGTGAGCAATCGCATCTGTATGTCAACCTGCGGTGCCTGCAATTGTTGCAGAATTCCGCCTTGCTGTATGCCGGCGGCGGCATCACGATTGATTCCATTCCTGTGCAGGAGTGGCTGGAAACGGAGCTCAAGCTGGACGCACTGCTGAAGGTGCTCAACGGCGACATCCGGCCTGTGCACGCGGTAAGGCATGGCGAGGTCTCCTGTTATGAATGAGTTCAAGCAACGCATTGTCAACATTGCCGAACTTTGTTCACAGAAGCGTATTCGCCACGTGGTTATTTCACCTGGATCCCGTTCTGCTCCCTTGACCCTCGCGTTCTCGAGACACCCGAAAATGCGGTGCGAAACCGTCGTCGATGAGCGTTCTGCTGCGTTTGTCGCCCTGGGCATCGCTCAGCAAAGCGACACGCCGGTGGTTTTGATCTGTACCTCGGGTACAGCCGCGCTGAACTATGGTCCGGCCGTGGCAGAAGCTACTTACCAGCACATTCCTTTGCTGGTTCTGACCGCTGACCGGCCGCCGGAGTGGATTGACCAGAATGACGGCCAAACGATCGTTCAGCATCAGTTGTACGCCCCTCACTGCCGTGCTTTTTTTGAACTGCCCGTAGATGACCACGATCCGTCGGCGAAGTGGCACACAGAGCGGATACTATGCGAAGCGATCAATCGTTGCCTCTGGCCCATCCCGGGACCGGTGCATGTCAATGTGCCGCTGCGAGAGCCGCTTTATCCCGTAGATGAATTGACATATGACAAAAATCCGAAAATAATTTCCCAGGCACAACCTGAGATGGCACTGCCGGGCAAGGCCTGGAGTGAGCTGTTGTCCGGCTGGCGGCAGGCGCGCAAAAAGCTGATCGTGGCGGGGCTGCAAAAACCGGTGCCCGGGTTGTGTGAGCAATTGCATGCGCTACAGCAAGACCCGGGTGTCGTTTTCCTCTCGGACGTCACAGGCAACTGTCAGGCCGCGCAAACCGTGGCGCACTCGGATATGATTCTGAGCACAGACTCTGACGATTTGCTGGCTGAGCTGCAGCCAGACCTGCTGATCACCTTCGGCGGCCCGGTGGTGTCGAAGAGCCTGAAGCTGTTTCTGCGCAGATTCCGGCCGCGGGCGCACTGGCAATTACAGCGCGGGCCAAATGCGGTCGACACGTTTCAGTCTTTGACGCAAATTCTGCCCGTCGAGCCGCCTTATTTTGTCCAGGAACTTCTGGCGCGAACAGGTGCGCCACAAACCTCCTCCGGACCCACTTATCGCGCGGTCTGGCAGCAGAAGGAGACCACGGCTCAAGACCATCTGGCAAGATTCCTGCGGCCGGCGCTCTTTTCTGAACTCTCTGCCATGCGGTCGGTTCTGCGACATCTGCCACCGGAGAGCCACCTGCAGTTGGGCAACAGCTCCATCGTGCGATTGGCCAACTTCATTTCGCTTGTGGACAAACCAGGCGTTCGCGTCAACTCGAACCGTGGCACCAGTGGTATCGACGGCACGGTCAGCACAGCGGTGGGCGCAGCCCTGGCCACGCACATGATCACCACGCTCATCACCGGAGACCTGGCGTTTTTTTATGACCGCAACGGGTTGTGGTGCAAGACGTTGCCAGCCAATCTGCGCATCATCATCTTCAACAATGGCGGTGGCGGCATTTTCCGCATTCTGGACGGCAGCAGAACCCTGCCCGAGCTGACAGACCATTTCGAAGTTGCGCACAATCTCACCGCCAGAAACACGGCGGCTGACCACAATCTGGACTATTTTTGGTGTGATTCCAAGGCCTCTCTGCAACAGCATTTGTCGGCCTTTTTTGCGGACAGTGAGCGACCGGCCATTCTCGAAGTCGCTTTCAACAAGATGGTCAATTCCGAGATGTTTTTGAGGTTCAAAAAAATCATGAGGGAAATTAGATGAGTCAAAATGCAGTTGAATGGCAAACGATAAAGGAATTCGAGGATATTCTCTTCCTTTTTCACCAGGGCATTGCCAAGATCAGCTTCAACCGCCCGCAGGTTCACAACGCGTTCCGGCCCAAAACCGTCTTCGAGTTGTCGGAAGCGTTCGAAAGCGCACGTCAGAATCCCGACATTGGGGTGGTTATCCTCACAGGTGAGGGCGGCAATGCGTTTTGCAGCGGCGGTGACCAGAACGTGCGCGACGTCGGCGGGTATGTGGGCAGTGACGGCGTGCCCCGGCTCAACATCCTCGACGTTCAGAAGCAAATCCGTTCTATGCCGAAGCCCGTCATCGCGATGGTTGCGGGCTGGGCCATTGGGGGCGGCCACGTGCTGCATGTGGTCTGCGACCTGACCATCGCCGCGGACAACGCACGCTTCGGTCAAACCGGCCCGAAGGTTGGCAGTTTTGATGGCGGCTTTGGGGCCTCCTATTTGGCGCGCTGCGTCGGTCAGAAGAAGGCGCGGGAAATCTGGTACCTGTGTGACCAGTACGATGCCGGAGAAGCCTTGCAAATGGGACTCGTCAACAAGGTCGTGCCCCTTGCGCAACTGGAAAGCACGACCATCGACTGGTGCAACAAGATCTTGAACAAGAGTCCGATGGCGATCCGCTTACTCAAATCCTCGTTCAATGCCGAGCTGGACGGCCAGGCCGGCTTACAGGAGCTGGCCGGAAACTCAACCCTGCTCTACTACTTGACCGAGGAAGCCAATGAGGGCCGCAAAGCGTACGTCGAAAAACGAAAACCGGATTTTTCGAAGTTCCAGCGGTATCCGTAGGGCAACCGAGACGGCTGCACGCCTGCTTGACTTCGTTGAAGAACTTGGCGTATGATGATCAAGCACCGATCATACACGGCTGGGGCTGGCTAAAAAGGCCCCTGTGCCTGTCATTTCGAGCGAATGCGAGAAATCTTTTCGGGCAAGGGACTGCGGTGGAAACAATTGTTTTCCAAAACCCGACGATTGGTGCACAGTGAGATTCCTCCCTTCGGGCGGAATGACATTTCGGGGCTTTGGGACACCCCACCATGACGCTTGCAAAGTTTTTGATCACGCAAAGCCGCAAAGGACACAACGAAGAAACAAGATAGCTTCTATTTGAAAGCTTCGTGCTCTTCGCGTCTTTGTGTGAGACTTTTTTGTGCTCGATGTTTGCAGGAAGTATTCTATGTTACGTTGAGGGGTAGATGCCGAAATTCAAAACCTGGCTTTCCGCCTTCCGACTCCGCACCTTGCCTCTGGCGACCGCGGGCATTGTGCTCGGCAGTTTACTGGCCGCAGCAGAGCACGCCCTCCGTTGGCGGGTCGCTGCGCTCTGCCTGGTGACGGCGGTCGTGTTGCAGATTTTATCCAATCTGGCGAACGATTACGGCGACAGTGTGCACGGCGCAGACAGCGAGAACCGTGTCGGGCCACGGCGCGCCACGCAGGCCGGCCACATCTCTGTTGCTGCCATGCGCAGGGCCGTACTTGTGTTTGCTGGATTGGGTCTGGCAGCCGGCTATGTCTTGATTCGGGACGAAAGCCTCGTCTTTCATGCCGCCGGGTTGGCGGCTATCGCCGCGGCGGTGACCTACACTCTCGGACCGAGGCCGTATGGTTACGCAGGTCTGGGGGATATTTTTGTCTTGGTGTTTTTTGGCGTGGTCGCAGTGTTCGGGACGTACTACTTGCACACGCACAATCTCAATTATCACGTTCTATGGCCCGCCTGCTCCTGTGGGTTGTTCTCTGTGGCGGTGCTCAATATCAACAACATTCGGGACAGGCGGTCGGACAAGATCGCCGGCAAGATCACGATTCCTGTCCGGATTGGAGAAAGGAAGGCGCGGCTTTATCATTGGACTTTGCTGATCACGGGGGCAGGATGCGCGGTGGTATTTGTCCTGCTCGAGTTTCGCACTTACTGGCAGTTTTTGTTTTTTCTCAGTTTGCCTTTGATTCTGAAAAACGGCCTGTTTGTCGCGAGAACACAAGCTGCACAGCTCGACCCTTGCCTGAAACAGATGGCCATCGCGACTTTGGTGTTTGCTTTTAGTTTTGGTCTCGGGGGGCTGTTCTGATACCGGTTGACGATCTGACACTTCTGTAACGCGACATTTATGTCGCCGAGCTCGAGGTTTAACGGGTTCCCACGTTCCGCGTGGAAATCAGTTTTTGACGCCGCGCGTCGAGTAAAGGGACGCAGAGCGTCAAACCCGGGTGCCAACGCAGAGCGTTGGCACCAGACAACATTCTGATACCTTTTAGACAGCCCCTTATGTTTCATGCAGTTACGTGAATACATATGGAAGCAAAATTCAAAAGATTTACTTTGAAATTCATCGAACCAATGGGGACCTCGCGTGGCATCCTGCGGGAGCGCGAGACTCATATTCTTGGCCTCGAGAACGCTGCCGGCACCCTGGGGCTGGGCGAGTGTGCCCCTCTGACAGGGCTAAGCATAGATGACCGCCCGCACTTGGCCCAAAAACTTCAGGCTGTCTGTGACCAGTTGAACGACGGCAAAAGCGCTGACGAGCTGGACCTGTCGGACTGGCCGGCGATCCAATTCGGCGTCGAGACGGCTCTGCTGGACTTGCGCGCCGGGGGCACACAGCTCCTGTTTGACACCAGTTTCACCCGCGGGACCCGGCTCATTGCCACCAACGGCCTGATTGTCATGGGCCAGGCCGACCACATGCTGCGCCAGGTGGTGGACAAGGTCGCTGCCGGGTTCAGATGTATCAAAATAAAGGTCGGCGCGTTGAAGTTCGACGATGAATGCCGTTTGCTCACGGAAGTTCGAAAGCAGTTTCCACCCCGGCAAATCGAGCTGCGGTTGGATGCCAACGGGGCGTTTGACGAAGATGAGGCTCTGGAAAAGCTCAAACGGCTTTCTGAGTTCACTGTCCATTCCCTGGAGCAGCCCATCAAAGCGGGCCGCTGGCAGGCGATGGCTCGTTTGTGCTGCGAAAGCCCCATCGCCATCGCGCTGGACGAAGAATTGATCGGGATTGAGACGCTGGCTGAACGTCGGGAGCTGCTGCAAACCATCCGGCCACAGTTCATCATCCTGAAGCCAACGCTGTTGGGCGGATTCGAGTCTGCACAGGTCTGGATCGATCTGGCGGAGACCTGCGACATCGGCACCTGGGTGACCTCGGCGTTGGAGTCCAATGTCGGGCTGAACAGCATCAGTCAGTGGACCAGCACGCGGGTCTGCAATCGGGTGCAGGGGTTGGGAACCGGTCGTCTCTATCAGACGAACTTTGCCTCGGCCCTGAGCCTCCGGGAGGGGGCATTGCACTATGACCCGCGTCGGGCACCGTCACCGCCGGCGGACCTTTCTCAATTGCAGCTGCAATGAGGGCGCATGCCTTTTGAAATTCTCAAACTAAGGGGACAAATTCTTACCCGGGAGTGGATTCTGGCGCATTTCGACGCGCTCGACCCCAATCGTTTTGGCGGGGTGGAAGCAAAAGCGCTGAGGTTTTGTGGACAATGGCTAGCTGGCACCGAGGAATTCCAGGTGCAAACCTCGGGCTCGACCGGAAAGCCGAAAACGATTTCTTTGAACCGGAGGCAGATGGCGCTGAGCGCCCGCCTGACCGGTCAGGCGCTCGACCTCAAAGATGGGGATCAGGCGCTCGTTTGTCTTTCCCCCTTTCATATCGGCGGCGTGATGATGCTGGTGCGCGGTCTCGAGCTGGGTCTCGAGATGACCTTTGTGCCCCCCTGTGCCAATCCCCTTGCCTGTTCTGACTTGAGTCCTTCTGCTCACTTCGACTTCACCGCGATGGTGCCCTTGCAGCTGCAGACGATTCTGCATGGTGGCCGCCGGCATGAGGCCATGTTATCGCGGATGAAAGCCATTCTCGTCGGCGGCGCCCCTGTTTCTGAGGCTCTGGTACGACTGTTGCGGAGAATCCGATCCCCTGTCTACCAGACCTTTGGCATGACCGAAACCGTCAGCCACATCGCGCTGCGAAGGCTAAATGGCCCGTCCAGCTCGCCAGAGTACAAAGTCCTGCCCGGCGTGCAGATCGGACAGGACGCGCGCGGCTGCCTGACCATTCGCTCGCCGCTAACCAACGGCCAGGTACTGGTCAGCAACGATCTGGTTGAATTGAAATCAGACAGCCGGTTCGTGTGGCTGGGCCGGCTGGACAACGTCATCAATAGCGGCGGTGTGAAGGTGAGGGCAGAAAAAGTGGAACAGGCCATCGCCGAAGTCCTGGAGGACAGCGTGGGTCGGGTTGACTCGAATATCGCGTTTTTGGTAGCCGGAGTGCCGGACACCAGGCTGGGTGAGAAAGTCGTGGCCGTCTTCGAGGCGCCGGAATTTACAAGCCCGGATCAGGGGGAAATGCTAACACGTCTGTCGCACAAACTTGCCAAATATGAGCTACCGAAAGCGCTCCTGTTCGTGCCAGCTCTCGTCCGCGCGGCCAACGGCAAGATCGACCGGCGGGCGACTTTGAAGCGGCTTCTCCCCTCAAAGTCGCATTCGTGAACCGCGGCGTACAGCGAAATGCTGCTTGCTCAAAATTTTCGCATCGTGCCAAAGATATCGAATTTGGCGTCGCCGTTATCACTGGTCACACTGATCGACACAGTGGTATCGGTGCCCTCGATCTCTGCGGGTTTGGAGTTCGTTACTTTGATCCTGAACAACGTGGCGGCCCGGCTGCGGGTGTCATCCAGTCGGATGTCAATGTCTCCTGTGACCGAGCCGTTATTGGTCTCTACTTTTATTTCCGTTCCTTTCACGAGCGGATTCTTGTTGCCATCGCTGACTCTAAAGGTAAAGTCTATGGATTCGTCCGGGCCAAGGTCAAAGGTGGATGGGCTGACGTCTGCAATCACCGTCGTACCTGAAAACAGGACGATGTTCTCAGCGTAGATGAACTCGTGGTTCTCATCCAGAGTTTGCCCGGTGATGAGTGCGTAGCCGGTTTCACTAAAGTAAGCTGGCAGGCTGGCCGGGTCGAGTATCCTGAGTTCGCTGAAATTCAACCCGGGCGGCACGGGCAGTCCGGAGATCAGGAGAACCTGGCAGGCGCCAAGCGAATCTGTCACACTGCTGCCCTCGATGATTCCGCCACTACTGAAAAACTGTACCGCAGTGCCGGGGGGCACCGGGTTGGAGAATTTGTCCCCCACGTGCGCCGTGATGGCGTTGGTCAGTCCAAAGAACCGGATACCGGCAAAGTTCACCTTTGTGACCGCAACGCTGAAGTGGGCCTGATCCGGCAGCCAGCCGTTGATGGCAATGGGCACCGGCTCCGACTGAATCGTTGTGTCGACCACTTCAGCAATGATCTGAACGGTGCCGGCCAGGGTGCCACTGTTGACGGTCGTGACCACCCGGCCACTGTTGCTGGTCAAAGCAGAATCCGGTGACACGAATTCGCCGCCGCCGGGCCCGCTGACAATTTGAAAGCAGACTTTGACCTGGTGGTCACTGTCTACCGGGATCCCGTTGGCATCCCGAACTTCGAACGTCAGGTTACTGGTTTCGTTGGCCCCCGAGTGCTTGACAAATATGCGGCTGTGCTGCACCGCGATCATGACGACGTTGGCTGCGTCGCCGCTGCTTCCGGTCACCGGCCCCGTAAGCTGGGTCATGACCGCATCCGGGATGGTGGATCTGTCCCCATTCTTCACCGCGACGTTGATGCTGGTCTCCTCAAACCCTTCTTTGGTAAAAGAGAGAATGATCAACACGGTGGCTGAGTCGTCGAGCTGCACCTCCAAACGATACTCGCCGTTTTCGTCTGTGGCAGCGGTTTCCGCAAAACCTGTCGAGCGCACCAGCACGCCCTGCAAGGGCCGCAGCGTGCCTTCCTGAACGACCCGGCCTTGCAGGACGGCCGTGTCGCCCGGGGTGATGGGATTATCCGTGCAGCTCTGTTGTGCGATAAATAGAAAGATGAAAACAAGGGGCCCGGCGGACCACTTTGTCGAAGAGAACTTTTTTTCCATGACACCTTCTTTGTCCTGTTGCTACAGCAAGCATAAAACTAACGACCCTATAAGTACCCGCTAAGCGAGGGTTTCGCAGAACACTCCACAACAGGAGCTTGCTAGCCCAAACCTTGCGAAGGTTCGAAACCTTCGCAAGGTTGAGCCTGCCAGCGAGTACATCACAAAAATTCCGGCTTGAAACAGGAGTGCAATGCTTCAGCATTGCGACACTTGAAGTTCGCAAGAACCTGAAAAGCTGAAGCTTTTCACTCCGGCTTGACACAGGAGTTTCGAGGCGTGCATCCTGGCAACAAGCGGTTGGCAAGAATTCTTTGAAGCAGAAACGTCTGGGTATTTAGACGCTGTGTGGATGAATTCGGGTTAGTCTGGTTCCCGGACAGAATAGAGAATCTCTGCATAAACGCCGAAGTGGTCGCTGGCGTGGACGCCGTCGATGACCTCGTCGAGCACCACCCGGCTGTCGCTGACAGAAATCCCTGGCGATTGCCTGACAAAAACATAATCGATGCGCTTCGGCGTCGCCTCATGCATGCGCTTCAGCACAGTGTACAGGTCTAATGTCTGAGATTCCTGCGCTTCGTGCCGGCTCAGGTAGTGAGTCTGGTAATTTCGGTTCCGGTCCGGGTCCCAGGTAAAGCCCGGCGCTTGTGGGTGCACCTTTTGAAAGGTGTCGAGCAGGCCAAATTCCACAAGGTTCTTTATCTCCCGGGCCTCGTCGGTCGCGTTGAAGTCCCCCATCAAAATAGAAGGATGAGGACCGGCGGTTTTTTGAATAAAGGCCAGGGTCTTTTCGGCTTCTGACAACCGCCAGGCTTGTCCTGCTTTAATTTGTTCGAGGACCTGGCGGCGGTTTTCCGGGGTCGCGAGCCCGCGAGAGGTCAAGTCCTCTGCTTTCTGCTTGATTTGCGCTGTTGCGAGCATCGACGCATGCCAGTGTGTGACGAAGACGTAGAGCGGGGTGCCTTTGTTGATGACCTTGACTGCGATCACCTGGGTGGCATCTGAAAAGTGGAAGGTGAAGAAATTGCCGACGTGGCCGCCGGAGAGCTGTTGACGACCGGCAAACTCTGCCCGCAGGTCCTTGCGCGTTAGAATCGCGTCGCCTTCGCGCAGATTCCACGGCAGCCCGACCGGTCCCAGCCGGACACCGCCGATACCGACATGAAAGAATACGTCGTAGCCCAGGTCGCCGGCCAGACGGTCGGCGTAACCGGGCAGTTTGTTCGCTTCCTGCACACCGATGATATCCGGGCTCATGGCCTTGATTTGATGAACAAGCGCCTGGTACCGCTTTTCGCGCACGGTTTTGGTTTCATACTCGCCCATCCAGACATTGCCCTGGTAGTCGAGGCCAGACCAGACGTTGATATCGAGAATCCTGAGGGTGTCAAGAGCGGCCGGGGGAGCCCGCGTGGTTCTATCCGCTTCGGTCTGGCAGGCAAGACAGAGCACCAGAAGCGGAACACAGGAAAGGGCAGGCAGCGAAAATGACTTCAAGCTTCTTCTTCCACCAACTTGTATTCGGTTGTAATAACGATGGCTTTGTGCAGGGAGCGATAGACCGGGCAGTACCCGGCGTGGAGGTTGTGCACGCGGTCAATAGTTTCCTTCAACTCAGGTGGCGCCGCCAGCGAATAAGCGACATGGATTCGGCGAATGACGAGCACTTTGTCTTCAAGCTCGACCTCACCGGTGACCTCGGCCGTCAGCTTTTGATTGCTCGCGTCGATCTTGCGCGCTTCCAGCGCGCCGCCAAAGGTGCCGGTCAGTCAGCCCCCGGCCGCCGCGATGACGTAATCCAGGGTCGTGGCATGGGGCTCAGACACTTCAGGACGCACGCCGTAGTGTTCAGCGATAGCGCCGTGCACCCCGAAGCGGACGGCTTCTTTCTCTGCCGGCAGATACGCTTCACGCAACGGCCCTTCCCTGCGTTCGATACGGACTTTCGAGACATAAACGACTTCAGACATGATCTCTCCTTTTTTGTGGGTTGCCCAGCAAATAGAATCCACCTGAGTTGGGATTCGATTCATCACCCCCGGAAAACCAGATTGTCCTATGGTTGGCCTGTGACCAATTCAACAATTCAACAATGAAACAATAGAACAATAGAACAATAAAACAATTACCCCTCAATCCCCCCCAAACACATGAACTTTACCTCCAGATACTCTTCAATGCCATACTTCGACCCTTCCCGCCCCAGGCCGGACTGTTTGACGCCGCCGAAGGGCGCGACCGCCGTGGAAATCATTCCCGTATTGATGCCCACCATGCCGTATTCCAGCGCTTCTGCGACCCGCCAGATGCGCCCGGCGTCCTGGGTATAGAAATAGGCCGCGAGACCGTACGGCGTGTTGTTTGCCCGCGCAATGGCCTCTTCCTCGGTCTTGAAGCGGCTGATGGGCGCCACCGGGCCGAAGATTTCATCCCGCGTGCAGGCCATTTCATCGGTGACGTTGGTGAGCACGGTCGCTTCGTAGAAGGAGTGCCCCAGCTCGTGGCGCTTGCCGCCGGTGAGCACGGAAGCGCCTTTTGCCCGCGCATCTGCAACGATGCTTTCCACCTTCTCGAGCGCAGCTTCATTGATCAGTGGGCCGATGGCCACCCCCTCGTCCAGACCGGGCCCAACCTGGAGCCGTTGCACGGCAGCCGCAAGCTGCTCTGAAAAGGGTTCATAGACGCCTTCCTGGACGAAGATACGGTTGGCACAAACGCAGGTCTGGCCGGCATTGCGGTATTTACTGGCGATGGCCCCGGCCACGGCCGCATCCAGGTCGGCATCGTCGAAGACGAGGAAGGGGGCGTTCCCCCCCAGCTCGAGTGACACTTTCTTGATCGTGTCCGCACACTGCCGCATCAGGATCTTGCCCACTTCTGTTGACCCGGTAAACGAAAATTTGCGCACCGTCGGGTTCGCGGTCAGCTCGCCACCGATGACCGAGGCGCGCCGCGAAGTGACGACATTGAAAACGCCGGCCGGAACCCCGGCGCGATGCGCCAATTCGGCCATCGCCAGGCCGGAAAGGGGCGTTTCGGACGCCGGCTTCCAAACCACGGGACAGCCCGCCGCGATGGCCGCGGAGGCTTTCTTGGCCATCATGGCGGTGGGGAAATTCCACGGCGTGATCATGCCCACAACCCCGATGGGCTGTTTGATGACGATGTTGCGCACATTGCGGGCATGACTGGGAATCACATCCCCGTAGATGCGCTTCGCTTCCTCTGCATACCACTGATAAAAGGCTGCCGCGTAGTGAATCTCGCCGCGCGCTTCGGCCACGGGCTTGCCTTGCTCCGAGGTCATCAGCACCGCGAGATCGTCGACATGTTCCACCATCAGGTCGTGCCAGCGATGGAGAATCGCGGCGCGCTCGCCGGCAGTCGTGGAGCGCCAGGCCGGCCACGCTGAGCTGGCCGCGTCGATGGCGCAACGCGTTTCGTCAACGCCCATATCGGGCACCGCAGTGATGACGTTGCCGGTTGCCGGATTGGTGACGTCGAAAGTCTTGCCGCTATCCGCACCGACCCACTGGCCGTCGATGTAGGCGCGGGTGCGCAGCAGATTTGTATCTGTAAGCTTGATCATGGTTTGCTCCATTGGAAATGGCTAATTCAAGTGCTTTCTTGTACAAATTCTTGCCTATTCTGATTTTATTAGCGATCAATTTGTCCAAGCAGGAT
>JBHHXT010000017.1:0-49202 GCA_046757165.1 bacterium
TTATGTTAATCAATTTAAGTGCGTTGAATGGCAGCGCAGGTTATGCTTTCGATAACTCAGAGTGAGCCTCACAGGCAGCTTATGTCTGTGAGGTTATTTTTTTGAGTCGCCACCCGGTTCTATCCTTCATTGGCTTACCTCGAAAAGAAAGGCACCACCTCGAGGAGAAATTGCGAGACAAGGGCTTCAATCGCAACGAGAGTTTTAGGACGTTCTACGAATCCGTGGGCGAGCGCTACCCGGAGGAAGACCTGGTCTATGATTCGTTGCGGGGTAGAGTTCGCAAAAAATTTGTTCTGAGCCATCTAACATCATTCCGTGGGCGCTTCCTGGACTTAGGGTGCAACCGCGGCACCTATATTTCGCATTACAGCAACGGCACGGCAATCGGCGTTGACATCGCCATGCCTGTGCTAAGGCTCGCGCGCACACGGGCTGTGGGCGCCAAGTTTGTCCAGGGGGACGGTCAGGATCTGTCATTCATTCGGTCCGACACCATCGATGCCATTCTATGCTCGGAAATGATCGAGCATGTGGTTGACGCCCAGAAGGTCCTGTCTGAATGTTACAGAGTCTTGAAGCCGGACGGTAAGCTGCTCGTCACCACGCCGAATTACAAAAAAAACAAGCCCGAATGGATCTCCATTGGTGAAATGGCAGCGTATGGCGTTGAGGGCATGCGCGGCGAGCTGTACTATCATACTGCGTTTCGCCCGGAAGAATTGCAAGCTCTCGCCCGAAGGGCAGGGTTTGAACAACTCGAGGCCGGAACGTTCGAAAAAGAGGTGAAATACGCCACGCGCATTCCTGTTTTGCTCTATCATCTTGTCGACAAGCTTAATAGAGTTACGCTCAACAGTTCAAACCTCGATAGGCGAAACAGCCACATGCTGGAACGCGCCAGTTTGCTTGTCTATCGAGCGAGCCGCGTGCTCGGGCTGGACGCCGTTCTGGTCCGCCTGTGCAAGGAAGGCGTGCGAACTTTTCTGCTCGCCCGTAAGTAAGAGCTAATGATAAGAGTTGCACAGGAGGGCCGTTTTGCGACCGACAATTGCAATCACCGTGGGTGACCCGAATGGTATCGGCCCGGAAATCATCTTGAAAGCGCTAGTCAGGCGCGAGATGCGAAGCCGTGCTCGATTTGCGATCATCGCCCCGAAATCCGTCTTTGATCCTGCTCTGGCAGAGACGGTGAAATTTGAACTGGCAGTCGTTCGTCAGACCTCGTGCCTCGATGGCCTAAAAGACGATATTGTGTTTATTGACCCGGGTTTGCCCGAAGAGTTCAGAGTCACCCCCGGCCGGGAGACGAAAGCCGGAGGACAGGTTGCCGGCAGATCGCTCGAAAGAGCTCTGGAGTTCGCGGTGGCCGGCAAGGTAGAGGCCATCGTCACCGCGCCCCTTGCAAAGCATCTTCTGAACCTGGCGGGCTACAATTATCCTGGACAGACGGAGTTTCTGGCCGATTACCTGAAGGTCGAGGACGTTGTGATGACGATGATAAGCGACAGGTTTCGAGTTGCGCTGGCCACCACACACTGCGCCTTGTCACAAGTTGCCAGTTTGGTGACCGTCAGGAGGATTGGTAAGACGCTGCAAGTGCTGGACAACGACCTCAGGTCGCGCTTCAGCGTCCGCGAACCACGGATCGCCGTCTGTGCTCTCAATCCCCATGCAGGCGAAAAGGGGATGTTTGGTTTGGAGGAGCGAACCGTGATCTCTCCTGCCATTACCGAAGCACGGCGGCGCGGCATACTGGCGGAAGGCCCGTTTCCTGCGGATACGTTGTTTTCTGAGCCGCTGGGCAAGAAGTATGATGCCTACGTGGCGATGTACCACGATCAGGGGCTGATTGCGGCAAAAATGCAGTCTTTCGAGAGAGCGGTTAATTATACCGCCGGGTTGCCTGTGGTCAGGACATCGCCGGACCACGGCACGGCGTTCGGGATTGCGGGTAAGGGCGTTGCGATATCTACCAGCATGGAGGAGGCCATCAAGCTTGCGAGTGCATTGGCTGCAGAGAAGCCGGCTGGTTGAGCCCTATTCCCAACTGGCATTTATCTATGATTTTGTCATGCGCCACGTAGATTACTCAGCGTGGGCACGGTATCTCATCCGGCTGTTCTCAAAGGCGGACGTTGAAGTCAAGAAAGTTCTGGACATCTCGTGTGGCACCGGAAGTTTGCTCTTCGAACTTTCGGATCTTGGATTTTGTCCTGCTGGTTTGGATCGTTCAACACACATGGTCCAAATGGCCCGAAAGAAGCTCGGCTTTAAAGGCGTATTCGCGCCCGTGTGGGTGGGCGCAATGGAACGGTTCTACGTTAAGCAACCGTTCCATGCCATCGTGTGCATCTATGATAGTTTCAACTATTGCCTGAACGAGGCGGCGTGCCAATCCGTGTTCTCTCATGTTGCGCAGGCACTCTGTCCGGGCGGGCTGTTTGTTTTCGATGTGACAACGACGAGAAACTCAAAACGGTACTTTTACAATTACTATGACCGGGAGGGCACGCGGGAGTTCGAGTACGTCCGTCAGTCTTATTACCGCGTTGGGTCGAGAAGACAAATAAATGAATTCTACATTACGTGGTGTCATGATCGGACGTGCTACAAGGAACGCCACCAACAGAGAATATACCAGCTCGAGGAATTGAGAAAAATGCTGCGTTTGAATCTTTTTGAAGTGATGGGCATCTATTCCGGATTTAGCCTGCGGCCGGGTACGGAAGAATCCGAACGTGTCCACTTTGTTCTGAAGAAGAGTGCGGAGTAAGGCGTGGTAAAGGTCCAGAACGTCAAGATGAAATACCCCAACGGTGATGGCCTGGAACGCATCAACCTGGAGGTGCGCCCGGGGGAATTTGTCTACCTGGTTGGTCCGACCGGAGCAGGCAAAAGCTCGGTGTTGAAGCTTATTTACATGGAGGAGTTCCCGGTGGAGGGATATGTGCTCGTTGACCAATTCAATTCCCAGTACATTCGGCCAGGTGACATCCCGCATCTGCGCAGGCGGTTGGGCGTCATCTTCCAGGATTTCAAATTGCTGGATGACCGGGATGTGTTTGAGAATGTGGCCTTTGCGTTACGGGTGACCAGCGCTCGGCGCAAGGACATCAAGAAAAAGTCGTTGCGCGCCCTGGCGGAAGTGGGACTCAGCCACAAAAGCCGGAAAATGCCCTATGAACTCTCCGGCGGCGAACAGCAACGCGCTGCCATCGCCCGCGCCATCGTCAACGAGCCGTTCATTCTACTGGCGGACGAACCCACAGGAAATCTGGACCCCAAGACCGCCGTTGAAATCATGAATCTTTTGGATAAACTGCATGCACGCGGCACGGCGGTTCTTATGGCGACACATAACTATCAATTAGTCAATAGCTCCTCAAAGAGAGTGGTTTCCATTAAGAATGGGAGAACATTGAGTTAGCCCGACTATGATTTTTGTCGTCAAAGAAGGTTTCACGGGACTGATGAAGTCGAGGGTTGCCGGTTTTGTGGCCGTCTTGACCATCGCCATTTCGCTGATTCTGATCGGCGTTTTCCTGATCATCACGGTGAACCTGGGCAAGTTCGTTGGCTATTTGCGCAGTCGCGTCGAACTGGAGGTCTTTCTGGATGACTCTTTTGATGAGGCCAAGATCCAGAAGCTGGGGGATGAAATCAGGAGGATTGAAGGGGTCGGGGAGTTGATTTTCATCTCGAAGGAGATGGCAATTTTGGAGTATCAGAACTTGTTCAAAGAGCAGCAGGATGATTATTTTGAGACGCTTGGCTTCAACCCGCTGCCCGCCTCCTACCGGGTGAAGCTGAGAAAAGATTATCGGACGGCTACAGGGGCTGAACGTGTGTTCGAAGAGATCAGTGCCATTTCGGATATCAAGACCGATGATGTTGTGTACCGCCGCGAGTTTTTGGTGCGGCTGGAAAAATATATTCAAATTGCCATCGCTGTGGATTTCATCGTTGGGACTATCGTTTGTCTGAGCGCCCTTTTGCTGGTTTCAAACAATATTCGCTTGATCATCCTGTCCAAACAGAAGATAATTGAAACGATGAAGCTCGTTGGTGCGACACGGTTTTTCATTCGCATGCCGCTTTATGTACAGGGAACCGTACAAGGTTTCCTGGGTGGAATTATCTCGGCATCATTTTTGTTCGGTCTTTTGCAAATCGGGTCTCTCGAGATTCCGGGCATAATTTCTGTAGACCGGAGGCTCTATCTGGTCGTCGCGAGCTTAGGGATCTTGCTCGGCCTCGCCGGTAGCTACACAGCCGTGCGTCGCTATCTTTAAATAACAAAGCCTTAAGCCAAATTCTGTCTGGAGTTTTTTCTTGACAAACGCAAGAATAATTAGTATCTTTCTACTATTTGCATCAAATTGATGTCTGTACTAAACGCGCACTTTTTTCAACCGAAGATGGCCGAACGATGCTAGCCCGAGCGCTTACAGAACGCGAAAATACGATATTGTGTTGCGTTGTCGAAAGCCATGTGCAAACAGCCTTGCCTGCCGGGTCGCGGCACCTGGCCAAGAAATTCAATTTGGGCATTAGCCCAGCGACCATCCGCAATGTGATGAACGATCTCGAGGAAATGGGGTATTTGTGTCAACCCCATATCTCTGCTGGGCGTATTCCAACAGACAAAGGCTACCGTTTCTATGTCGATAGCTTGATGGCTGTGCGCAAGCTCCGCAGAAGAGAGCGGCAGATCATCTGGGAGAACCTGCATAAATACGCCGTCGATGTCAAAGAGATCCTGGCAGCCGCATCGCGGGTCTTAGGCCAGGTTTCTGCCCAGTTGGGGGTCGTGCTCGAGCCCAGGTTTTATCAGGGCATTTTTCAAAAGATAGAGTTGGTGAGTGTCTCCGAAACCAGAATTCTTGCCGTGATTTCCATCATGTCCGGTCTGGTCAAAACCATTATGATGGAAATGGAATCTGCCGTTTCCAGAGATCAACTCGAACAGACATCCTGGGTTATCAATGAGCGCTTGAGTGGACTTTCCCTCAAAGAGGTCAAGGAAACGATAGACGAGAGGCTCTCCGACGCCGTTGTCAGTAACGATCGGCTCATGCACCTCGTCCTCGAATCCTCATACCGGTTGTTCAGTTTTGAACGTCATGAGGGTCTCCATCTTGGTGGCACGCATAATATTGTTGCGAATCCTGAGTTTTCCGAGAAGGATGATGTTGCAAGAGTGCTCGGTATGATCGAGAGCAAAGAAACGATTTTGCACAAGTTTGATCAGGGAGAAGACAACAAAGTCTGTGTGCGCATCGGGCGGGAAAACAAGGAGGACTTGTTTCGGGACTATAGCGTGATTGTCACTCAGTACTACATCGGCAATGTGACCGGTGCGCTTGGCGTTGTCGGACCGACGCGCATGCAGTACTCCAGGATCATCCCTTTGGTTGATTATGTTGGGGGCGTGTTGACAAGAGTGTTTTCTGATAAACTCTGCTAACCACTCAAGGAACGAAGAGCAAGATGGAAGTTAAAGACAACGTTGGACCTGCCTCAGCAGAGGTCGATAATATGAGCAAAGAGGAGAAGGAAAGACTGAAATCAAACCGTGCTGGGAGGAACAGCCAAAAGAGGCGGGCGCCGCAATCGGCCAAAATGAAGAAGCTCCAGCAGCAAATTCTGCAGTTGCAGCAAGAGCGCGACGAGCTGAAAGACCGGCTGCTCCGAAAAGCGGCAGAATTCGACAATTTCAAAAAGCGAACAGAGAATCAAAACGTGCAATTAGCCGCCACCGCCAACGCGGATCTAATTGCGCAACTGCTGCCGGTCATCGACGACCTCGAACGGTCCATCGCGTCGGCGGGAGAAAACGAAGACTTCAAAGGCCTGCTTGCAGGCGTCGAGCTGATTTCAAGGAATTTTTGCAAGGTTCTGGAAAAGCGAGGCGTCAAACGGATTGTGGCTGTTGGCGAAGCATTTGATCCTGAAAAACACGATGCGCTGATGCAAGTTGACAGCGATGAGCATCCCCCAGGAATTGTTGTAGATGAGCACCTGAAAGGGTATGAATTCAACGGCCGCGTCTTGCGCCATTCTCAGGTCCTGGTGAGTAAGTAAGTGAATTCTTTGTGTTATGCCTATGCGTGATTACTATGAAATTCTCACTGTTCACAAAGATGCGAGCGAAGAAGAGATAAAGAAAGCCTATCGCAAGTTGGCGATGAAATATCATCCGGACCGGAATCCGGGGGACAAAACCGCTGAAAAGAGGTTCAAGGAGGTCGCTGAGGCATACGAGGTCCTCAGGGATCCGGAAAAGCGACAGCGCTATGACCGCTTTGGTCCTGGTGGCGTTAAGGGCGGGTTTGATGGGTTTTCCGGCTTTGACATCGATCTCAGTGATGCCTTGCGGACGTTCATGTCGGAGGGATTTGGTTTTGGTGATATCTTTGGCATGCGCGGCCGTCGCGGCAATCGCAAACGCAGAGGCAAGGACCTGCAGGTCCGGTTGAAGCTGACCCTGGAAGAAATTGCCACGGGTGTAGAGAAGAAGATCAAGTTGAGAAGGGCCGTTGTTTGTGAGGCGTGCGGCGGCTCTGGTGCGGCATCTGAAGATGCGTATATCACCTGTCTACAGTGCCATGGCAGAGGCGAGGTGCGCCAGGTTTCACAATCATTGTTTGGACAGTTTGTTAACATCACAAGCTGTCCGCGCTGCCGGGGCGAGGGCAAGGTGCTGAAAAATCCTTGCAGTAAGTGTGACGGCCAGGGGCGTGTTCAGGGTGAAGCCGTTATTACGGTCGAGGTGCCGGCAGGAGTGACTGCGGGCAATTACATCACCGTACGAAACGAAGGCGAGGCGGGTCCCAATGGCGGTCCCAACGGGGACGTGATTATTCTGATCGATGAGCTCGAGCATGAGCATTTTGAGCGCCACGGCGATGATGTTCTCTACGATCTGGCGCTTAGTTTTTGTCAAGTGGCTTTGGGTGCAGAAGTTGAGGTGCCGACTTTGAACGGGAAAGCACGATTGCAAATTCAACCAGGGACACAGGCGAACAAAATCCTGCGGATGAAGAATAAAGGCATTCCACATTTGCGAGAGCATGGCCGCGGCGATCAATTGGTCCGGGTGCTGGTCTGGACTCCGACAAAATTATCTGCAACAGAGAAGAAGATATTCGAGGACTTGGCAAAAAGCGAGCATTTGCAACCGCCAGCCGATAGCCGGGGTTTTTTCAAGCGCGTGAAAGAGGCGATTTTTTAGAGGGTAAACGTGTTGGGCTTTACAAAGCAGGAACTCTATATTGTATGGTTCCTGATAGGCTCTTTGCTCGTTGGGGGCGGCGTCAAGATATATAAGGGTCATTTTCGTCAACCGACGGTTCCTCGAGTTCGAGAATCGTTCGTCGAAGAATTTGAAACCCGCGCCGCCCGGGTCAATGCAGGGGTTCGTGACACGCTCTCGGATGATTTGAACCTGAAGAGCGGCGCGGCAGAATTGGCGGGGTCGAATTCTGGTCGTCGCCCGGCGGTCGTTGAAAGTCAAACCGGTGCCCAGGATGGTCCGCAACCCAACCAGCAGTTCGTGTCAGGCTCGCGATTGAGAATTGACATCAATTCCGCCAGCACCGCAGAGCTTCAGGAAATCCCCAAGATCGGACCCGTGCTAGCGGAAAGGATTGTTTCATATCGAGAGCAGAAAGGCAGGTTCAGAGACATTCAGGATTTGCTGCTTGTCAAGGGAATAGGAAAGAAAACTTTGGAGAAAATGGAGCCCTTTATTGCACTAAAATAATTAGTTTAGGTCTATTACAACAATCAGAGGGAGGAGAAATGGCAGAACAGAAGGCGAGAGGGTCTATCATCTACGAGTTGCTCATTGTGATTTTGGGAGCAACGCTTGTTGCATCCATTTTGTACCCGAAGAAGATTACAGAACAGGAACAGCGCAATATGGAAATTAGCCGCTACCGCATGGAGCAAATCCAGAAAGCAGCGCTGCAATACCAAAAGTACAACGGCACTTATAGTGATACGTTGGAAAAGGTGTTCGAGTTTATCAGAACCAGTCCGGAGTACCAACACTATGTGGACTCGGTCATCGTAGGGGGGCTCGATTCAATAATCACGGAACTCGAGGAATTCAAAACCAAACAGAATGAGATCGCGGCTGCAATTCCATCTGCAACGGATTCAACCATGATTGATTCGTTGACCGAATTACAAACCGAGATCAAGTTAGAATCGAGACGCTTGGCTGGCTATGTCGAGTATGTTCACGATCGGATGAAAAACCTGCCCAACACGCCCGTAGACGATCTGAGGGCCGTTTTGGTGATCATCGATTCAAAGAAGTTTACCCTGGATATGGACATCGTGAAGAACGCTATCGAAAGCGGCCAACAAGAGGTAGCTCAAAGGGGTTCTGGCGATGTTATAGAAACCATCGAATCCACGATTAAGCAATTCGAGCGGGTGAAAACCCTGTTGCCCCGGTACAGGGGCAGCAGCCTGGATTCTATCGGCTTGTGTCCGACCACGCACAAACCGTTTCGTCTGGTGCATGTTGATACGTCCGTGATCAAATTCTTGAATATCTACAGCCCAATCGACAGCGCGGATATTGCGATGGTTGAGCACGACTTCCTCAAATCGAAGATAGGAGGAATGAAACTGACCAATCATGGAAGAATAGAGAACGGGGAAAGGAGCTGGGCGGCACAGCAGTAAAGGGCTCAGTGCATGGAGGTTAGTTGGGTCATGGCCCAGGAAGAGAATACTGGGATTCTTGGAATTAGTCTGGTTGATGATCAACTGAGAATCGTTGAAGGAAGAAAAGAATCCGCCAACGAGTTTCAAGTTACTCATTTAGCCCAGGGTCGGGTTCGGCAACCCTTCAATTTCGAGATATTTTCCGACCGGAATATGCCTCGCCGTTTCGCTGAGGACATCACGCGGCTTTGCCAAACTCAGGACTTTGGGGTCAAGGATGTGGCGTTTTCGCTGGATTCCAGGATGGTGTTGGTCAAGAAGGTGGCCGTCGACCAGAAATTGGAAGCGAGCAGACTCGGCGAGCATATCGGCTGGGAGGTGGAGCAGTTTGCCATCTCCCCCATCCAGGAGTACGTCGTAGATTATGAGCCGCTTAATGGCAGCACAAACGGTCCTTTGAGCAGCATGCTGGTCGTTGTGGTTCGCAAAAAGGTCATTCGATTCTTAAAGCAGCTTTTTAAGCATACCGATTTAAGGTTAAGAGTGGTAGATGTTGATATTTTCTCGGCACAAAGAGCTCTGCAGTTGAATTATGATTACACCGAAACCGACAAGATTTGCCTCATCAATGTTGCGGAACAGAAGGTTCATTTTACCATTCTCAAGGGAAAGAATTTCTTCCTGGCCCAGGATATTGCGCCGCCTCATAAAAGAAGCTTTGCCAGAAGCTCGGAATCAACGGCAAGGTCTATTTCGAAGGAGCTGCGCAGAATTATCTTAGACCATCAACTAGGCAAGAGCGTGGAGGACTTGAGTGAGATTTTCCTCTACGGAGAAGCGGTTGAGGACGGCGTTCTGGAAGGTCTGCAAAAAAGCTATGACTTGCGCATTGACCGCGCAAACCCGTTTAGAAAAATAAAACTCCCTCCGCAAGCACAAGAGGATGTTAGCCAGGCGCGTACCGAGCGCTATATGATCTCGGTGGGCGCCGCACTCAGAGGGATACAATAGACCTCATGTTTTAGTTTGGAGCGTGTTATGGTAGACATAAATCTCATCGGCGATGATAAGACCGGGGAAGAAGAACGCGTAGAAGAGTTCACGCAGACTTCCAGCATGGATACCCAGGAGTTGGCGTTTGAAGAAAGAACGGAAACGTTTGATACGACCAAGACGGCAGGCTTTGCGCAGAAAAGAAGTTACTCCTCTTTGATCGCAACACTTATCATCATGGCAGTCATTGTGCTTTTGGGTGGCGCCGTCTACTTCTTTATGTTCAGCGGTGACAATGCAGACCAGCCGGATATTCCAGCGTTTGCGCCGGAATCGCAGGACGTGATCGAACCGGTCCCGGTTGAGGAAGATGAGCTGGCGCAATTTGAGCGAGAATTCGCCGACCAGTTGGCGAGTGAAGACGAACCTGCCAGCACCGAGCAGCCGGATATTCCGGTACAACCTGTTTCTCCATCACCGCAGCCGCAATTACCGGCGGCCTCAGCTCCACCGCCGCAGAAGCCGGAGAGGTCCACCGTCGATCCGGTGGCGGCCAGGTTTGTTATCAGCTCGCGAGAGGCCATTCAATCGGTCACGAATCTGTTGTCCTCAGTTCCATCTGATCTAAGCACGACGCTGCTCTCATACACGGGGCAGAGAGTCCGAATCGAGTTCGTTGCACGCACCGCCTCTAGCGTGACAAATTTTACCAACCGGCTGAATCAAGTTTGGGGCACCGGCAGTTTTGCGGTCGTTTCCCAAAGCCAGGTTGACGCCAACGGGGGCTTTCTTGAAAAGGTGTTAGTCTCTGGTCGGGTCACCAACCCGGCCTCAACTTCTGCCAATGGCAGTGTTCGATTCCTGAATCTCGCTCAGGCTCGCGACTGGCTCAACAAAACGGCACAGCAGTACGGCATCAGCGTGCGAGAACTCAGAACGCAATCGGGTACATTCGTCGGTGGCTACCAGAAGATACCGATGCTAGCGCGCGTCCTGGGGAGCCAATCGGCCATTGTCGGCTTTCTGCAAGAAATATCAAATCAGTCCGTCAACATGGAATTGATTAAGATTCTTCTGGTTTCGCCTGACATGGTGAACTTCAGCGACGACAATTTGATCCTGGTCCTCAACATGATTCTCTATGAACAGTCATGAAACGCGTTCAGCTCACTCATGCGCGTGATTGCAGGCAAAAAGAAGGGGCTAAAACTTGTCGCTTTTGACAATTGCGTTATTCGACCGACTTCCGACCGAACAAAGGAGTTGATCTTCAATGTGCTAAGGGGGGATGTGTCAGGAGCTCACATACTGGATGTTTTTGCCGGCACCGGAAGCCTGGGAATCGAAGCCTTGAGCCGTGGCGCGGTCAAGGCTATTTTTATTGAGAACAACCGGATAGCACAACGAATCTTACAGCGCAACCTCGAGAAGACGGGATTTTCAGATCGCAGTGAGCTTGTTCGGGTGGCCGTCAGGCCGGGGTTGCGCAGGCTGCACAAAGAGCGGTTGAAGTTTGACGTGATTCTGGCAGATCCTCCATACAATGGGAACCTGGCAGTCGAGACCCTCGCCCTGGTACGCCGATTCGAGCTCTTGGCTGAACACGGCTGGCTGGTCATCGAGCACAGCATTAGAAAGGATCATCTGGATCCAGATGGGCATTATGTGTTGCGGTCCTGGAAAAAACAAGGAGAGTCAGTCGTCTCTTTCTTTCAATATGAATAACGATGCTAAAATCGCGATCTATCCCGGCACCTTCGACCCGATCACAAATGGCCATCTGGATATCATACAGCGCGCAGTCAATCTGTTCGATAACGTGATTGTGGCCGTCACCACCAATCCGGCAAAGCGTCCCTTGTTTACTGTCAAAGAGCGCGTGAAGATGATCCGTGAGGCGACCTCAAAGTTGGGGGCTGTCTCGGTCGAGGGCTTCGATGGGCTGCTGATGGATTATGCTAATAAGAGGCAGGCGCAGGTGATTGTCAGAGGTTTGAGAGCGATCACGGATTTTGAGTACGAGTTTCAGATGGCCCTGGTCAACCGCAAACTGGCCGGGAACATCGTGACGGTCTTCTTAATGCCAAATGAGAAATACACGTATCTGAATTCGACCATCGTGAAAGAGGTCGCCAAGTTCAACGGCGACGTCAGCTCCTTTGTTTCACCAGAGGTCCATGCTTTATTGAAGGCGAAGTTTGACAGCGCATGAGATTTATCGATCAGATACACGAAAAAGCAGGAAAGGTCAGGAAGCACATCGTTTTTCCGGAAGGTTTGGAACCACGAGTCTTGCGGGCCGTTGAATGTCTGCACACAAGGCGACTGGTCAATTGTGTCCTGCTTGGGAATGAGGGTGAGATCAGGACGTTGGCTGCTGAGCAAGAGATTGCTCTTGGAGCGGTTGAAATAATCGACCCGGCTCGGAGCAACCGCCTGACCGAATACTGTAACATATATATGGAGCAGAGAAAAGGCAAGATCTCGTCTGGCGAGCAAGCGTCTCAGATCCTATGCAATCCGCTCTTTTTCGGTGCGATGATGGTGCGTCAGGGCTGGTGTGACGGCGTCGTCGCTGGCAGTGTCACCACCACCAGCGATGTGCTCAGAGCCGCCCTTCAAGTCATCGGTACTGCACCTGATTGTTCTTTGGTCTCGAGTACCTTTGAAATGCTTTTGCCGGATGGGCGCGTGTTTACTTACGCGGACTGTGCGGTGGTGCCGAATCCGGATGCTGAGCAACTTGCCGACATCGCGATCGCATCGGCAAACACGCATCTTCGGTTGACCGGCGAGGCGCCTGTTGTGGCGCTGCTTTCATTTTCCACCAAAGGGAGCGCGCGCCACGAGAGAGTCGAGAAGGTGCAACAGGCGGTGGAGATCGTGCGCACGAAGGTGCCGGACCTGAAAGTTGACGGTGAGCTTCAGGTCGATGCGGCCCTCGAGCCGTCAATCGCTCGGACAAAGGCCCCCGACAGTGCTGTTGCTGGCCGCGCTAATGTCCTGATCTTCCCGGACCTGGACGCGGGTAATATCGCCTATAAATTAACAGAGCGTCTGGCGGGCGCGCAGGCTGTAGGTCCAATTCTACAGGGATTGGCAAGGCCCATGAATGACCTGTCACGCGGGTGTACCTGGCGAGACATTGTCGATGTCGCCTGTATTTGTTCACTGATGAATTGATGAAACCGTATGAGGAGCAGTATGACATTTGCCCGGCGAGTTGACCAGATTCAACCCTCGCAGACTCTGGGTATCAGCGCGCTGGTTGAGTCCCTGCGACGGGAGGGCAAAAGTGTCATCGGTCTCGGTGCTGGTGAGCCCGATTTCGACACGCCGCAAATCGTCAAGGAAGCCGCGATCTGCGCGATCGAGGAGGGATTCACGAAATACACTCCCGTCTCAGGGACACTCGAGCTCAAGGAAGCGATTTGCGAAAAATATCAGAAACAGCACGAGTACGAGGTGTCGCCGGCAGAAGTGCTCGTTGCCTGTGGGGCGAAACATGCTCTGGCGAATGTGCTGCTGGCGCTGTGTCAGCCGGGCGATGAAGTCATCATTCCGGCGCCGTACTGGACAAGCTACATCGAATTGACCCGGTTTGTGGGCGCGAGACCGGTGGTTTTGGAGACCGATGAAACGACGGAGTTCAAGATGACGCCTGCTCAGTTGGCCAGCGCCATCACGCCTCAGACCAAAGTCCTCCTCCTGAACACTCCCTGCAACCCGACGGGCAGCGTCTACCACCGTTCAGAGTTGAGCGACCTGGCGGACGTGTGCAAGCAGCATCCCTTCCATGTCATCTTTGATGAGATCTATGAAAAAATCGTGTATGACGGCAGCGAGCACGTCAGCCTGGCGGGCTTTCCGGAACTGCGCGAGCGTCTGATTTTGATAAACGGCGTGTCGAAGACCTTTGCCATGACCGGCTGGCGCCTTGGCTACGTGATTGCGCCGCAAGCGCTTATCAAGGCGTGCAGCAAGATACAAAGCCACACAACCTCCAATCCGTGCTCGATCTCGCAAAAGGCCGGCATTGCGGCCTTACGCGCTGAGTCCAGAATTGTCGAACAAATGGTGCAGGAATTCGACCGGAGACGCGTGTTTTTGACCAACCAGATGAACGAAATGCCCGGTATTCGGTGCCTGCTACCGAAGGGCGCGTTTTACACCTTTGCAAATGTGAGCGAGTATTTGGACATAGAGGTTGAGGACAGGCGGATTGCCAGTCCCATGGGCCTCTGTGCCTATCTCCTGGAAGAAGAGGGCGTGGCGGTCGTACCGGGCGAGGCCTTTGGCTCCAGCCAACACGTGCGTATCTCGTATGCCACCTCCATGGGGAACTTAGAGGAAGCCGTGCTTCGCTTGAATCGCGCCTTTGCAAGACTCCGGGGCTGAGAGGCAGGGTGCGCCGGCATTATCCGAATTGGAATTGTGAAGTTAATTTTATAAGCTAATATTTTTTCTGCGTATACAGGCATAGTAGATAGGTAACTCCTAATGACCTTTTTTGCAACTTGAATCAACCAACTCAGAGTACAGATATGGAGAATCTAGGATTAAACAAAGATGTGTCGGTCGGTCGGCGCACATTTCATGTCGAGACGAATTTCTTGAATTCCGCCGGGCTTATTGTTTCCAATACGTTTCTCGATGGTCAGGTGATCGATTCAAAAGAGGTCTCTGTTCGCGCCGGTCTGCCTGATCAGGAAGTCGGCGCTCTGCTCAACGAAGTGCATCAGCAGACCATCACCGACATGGAGATTCTCTATTACATCGATGAGAAGGTCAAAACCGTTCGGCACGCATCCTCAGCCAACAAGCTGGGATTACTGTTTTTGCAAAAAAACCTATACCGGGAGTCCATCGAACAATTCAATCTGGCGCTTGAAATCGACCCGGGATTGTCCGAGGTGTTGGCCAATCTCGGCAAAGCCCTGCTCATGACCGATTCGCTTGATGAGGCGATTGAAGTTTTGGAGCGAGGTACACAGCAAGCTCCGCAGTATGCGGATATTCAAAACTACCTGGGCATCGCCTATCTCTACAAAGAAGATTTCGATCCCGCGGTTTTGCACCTGCAAGAAGCGATCAGTCTGAACTCGAACTATATCGGGGCCTACTACCATCTTGGCATGGCGCTTCTGGCCAAATCTGTCACGCGGACAGGCACGCCCCAGCCAGGCTCTGAGGAAACGCGGCAGAGAGCCATTGATTACCTGGCCAAAGCAGCGGAGCGAATGGTGAATCGCCAGATTGCTAATTTCGATGCTGTTATGACCAAAGTCGACAATCAGGCCTATGAAGATGCGGTGAATGAGTTCTTGCTCAGCAAACCCAAAGAAGTGCTGACCCACTTCCTGGACATAGAAAATGAATTCTACTTGAAATTCATGTATGGGGGCAAAGGCAAGGATGACGCATTCATCGCAGAGTATGTCAACAAGCTTCGCGAGTTGATCGCCAAGCATCCGGCCTATGCGGATATCCACAACAACATGGGTATCGCTAACTTGATTCAGTGCCGCAATCTGTTCTTAAAGGCGCTGGAGGAATTCCGTGCCGCGCTCAAGATCAATCCGAGGTTCAAGAAGGCAGAGAAAAACCTCAAGCTGGCAGAAAACGATGGCAAAGGCTTTCTGATCTTGCTGCGAGCGATTCTGAAATAGCGTCCTGGTATAGTTTTTGCAAAAATGAAAGAATTCTTTTCTTGTGACTATAACTAGATGGCGCTCGTGTCAAAACATGAAACATAGACAATATCGTGATACACAGACTGCCCCTACTTTAGTTCCTTTTGCGTTCCTGACGTTTACGCTTCTCCTCTTTGATCCAACACCAATAAATGTCAGCTTTCTTACATTAAATATCAGCAGATAGCATAACAGAGGGAGTTGGGTTCACAAAGATTGCGATCTTTGTTGCAACATTTTGGATGGACGTTTTGATGATGAATCGGAGAGTCTATTTTCTTGCCGGATTGTTCGTGCTGTTCCTGAGCGCAGCATCCTTTGCCTCTACTGTGACTCCGGCAAACAGTACGGCCGGGGCGACCACGACGTATACCGTCGACTTTACGTTAACGGCTTTGGACAATCTGCCCGCTGACGGCTCCATAACCATTACCTTTGGCAGTCTCGAGTATGATCTAACCGGGACCTTGACGGCAACGTCGCCCGATATCTCAGGCGGGTTCTTGGCGGCCACGCCTGGCGGCGGACAGTCCGTCACCTTCGTGCGGGACAGCACCGGCGCAGCTCTGCTCGGCGGCAACACGTATACGATTGTCTTTGGCAATGTGACCAATCCAACCACGGCGCAGTCCTATACGTTGACGGTAACGACCAGCGGCGGAAGCACGGACCCCAGCAGCTCCTACTCGATTACTGCAGACCAGTTGGACCATTTCACTGTTTCCGACCCCACGCCGTTCACACCAACCGCGGGCGTCAACTTTAGCGTGACGGTAGCGGCTTTCGACCAGTTCAACAACGCCACCGCCTTCAATGGCACGGTCAATTTGAGCGACAACACCACCACCTTGACGCCGACGAGTGTTGCGATGGCGGGCGTCTCCGTGGATGTGACAAATGCTCGCATCACCAAGGCCCAAAGTGGCGTTCAAATAACAGCCTCCGAAAGTGGGGGAGCCAGCGGCATATCCAGTGCCTTCACCGTGGATCCTGCGCCGTTGGACCATTTCACGGTCTCGGATCCAACCCCGGCCACTCCCACCGCGGGAGAAGACTTCACTTTCACGGTGGCGGCGTTTGACGAATTCAACAATGCCAGGACCTTCAGTGGCACGGTGAGCTTGACGGATAACACCACGACACTGACACCGACCAGCGTGGCCATGGCCGGGACCTCTGTTTCGATCACCAATGGCCAAATTACGCAAGCGCAATCAGGGATTCAGATTACGGCCTCAGAAGCCGGAGGGGCAACGGGAACCTCCAACTCCTTCACGGTGGTGGCTGCAGATATTGCGACCTTTGATTTGAGCGATCCCGGCACGCAGGAGGCCGGCGTTACCTTCAACGTGACCGTCTCGAACGCCCGCGATAGCTTTGGCAACCTGGCCTCCGGAACGATTGCGATTGATTTCAACGATAGCGATTCTCATCAGGTGCCAAACGGGGAGTCGCCTGTTTTGGCGGATATCGCGGTCGCCAACGGTTCTGGCACGGAAGCACAGCTTCTGTACTTGCGGGAATCCGGCGTCGTCTTGCTCGGCACCGTTGCCGCCACCTCTGCTACGGATAGCACACAGCCTTTCAGCGTCAACGCCGGCCTAATTCAAAATTTCTCCTTCCGCGATCCGGGTGCGCAGACCGCGGGCGTCGGATTCATTCTCACGGTGGAAAATGCCCGGGATGGCTTCAACAATCCTGCTGATGGCACGGTCGAAGTCAGCTTTTTCGACGCCGGCACCCATATCGCACCTGACGGTACGGCGCCAACCTTGCGAAACATCCTCGTTGGGAATGGATCCGGCAGCAACACGCAGGACTTGTTCCGGGCGGAAACCGGCCTCCTGCTGAGCGGTTCGGTGACCGCCACCGGGGCGTCGGATGATACACAGGCTTTTGATGTCACCGCCGCTACCCTCGCCGGTTTTACGTTAGATACCCCGGGCACCCAAACTGCCGGCACAGAATTTACCCTATCCGTCTCCAACGCGGTTGACGCCTATGAAAATCCGGCGTCGGGGACCGTGCAGGTGAGCTTTAAAGACCAGCAACCCCATCTTGCGCCAAATCAAATTCCTCCGACGTTGCGGGATATCGCTGTCTCGGCAGGCGCCGGCAGCGCCATGCAAACGTTGGTACTGGAGGAAAACAACGTGCAGCTCCGCGGCGACGCCGGCAATAGCGTCATCGACGACACCGGTAATTTCAATGTCACGGCGGGCAATTTGGCCGCGATTCAGATTCAAGTGGGGACGGCGGCCGGGGATACCACGGCTGTCGGTAACCAGAATCTGACGACGGGCAGCACATTGGCAATGCATGCTTCAGGGTTTGACATTTATGAGAACCATCGCGGCAGCGAAAGCGTGACCTGGGTGCTTGTTGGTACGAATATTGGCTCTTTGAATCCGGCAAGCGGTCCGAGCACCACCTTGACGGCCACCACCCCGGGCACGGCCATTATTCAGGCAACCGAGACGAATTCCGGCCTGATCGATTTTACGGGCGCCATCGAGGTCAGCCTGGGTAACGTGGTCAAGATCAGAATTCGCACCGCACCGAATAACGGCGGCAAGGAATTTGGTGACTCGACCCTGACCGCCGACGAAACCATGACTTTTTACGCCGCCGGCTACGACAACGAGGACAACTATATCAATGATTTCAGTGTTGACTGGCGCTCGCTCGGCGGACTGGAAAACATAAGTGGCAATAGCGGTAGGAGTTTCACCTTCAGTCCAACCCTGATCGGGAGCGGACAGATTGTCGCAGACCATACCACTGCGACCGATGACACGACAGGCACGATTACGGTCACGCCTGGTTTGCCGGCCGGCACGGTGAATCTGACCCCCAGTGCGACGACCTTAGCGCCAACGGATACTTCACGAATAATATCATCACCGATAACCGATTCAGAAGGAAACCTGGTTGGGCCTGGAAGAGAGTTTGATGTGCAACTGGTCAATGGCCCCTTTGGCACCATCATAACCACGGATGCCAACCCGGGCAAAGCAGGGCATCAAATCAACACCGATGATAATAGCCAACTGGCTTTTGTTTTTCAAGCCGGAAATGAGGGCGGCACGCAGAATATCGTTGTGAGTAGTGTCGGCGGCGCGACCGGGAACACCTCGATCACCATCGGCAGTTTGCGCATTCTCCGGGTTGAGAATGCGCCCGAGTTCGTGAGTCGGGGGCAGAGCGGGGTCACCAACCTTCAGATGACAGTGGAAAATCTCAGTCCGTCATCGGCTACGAACCTGGCTCCTCAGTTGACGTTTAGCGGGGCGGGCCTTAGCTTTCAGCGCAAGGATTCTTTTACGGACATCCCTCCTGCTCCCGGGACACGCACGTTCACGTTTGATGTGGACGTGCTTCCTAATGCTGACTTAGGCTTGGTTACCATTGATGGCCTAATCAACGCGGAGATCAATAATACGCCTGTCTCTGCTCAAGGGGCTGTGACGCCGGACAGCGTGACCGTCCAGGATACGGCCCGGGTGAGTGTCGTCAGCGTGACAACCACGCCGGACACGGTTGTGCAAGGCCGGCCGCCGGTAGATGTTACCGTCAGAGTCTCCAATCCCGCGCCCGCAGGGGTGTCTGCTGCCGCGGTACTCGACAACATCCAGTTGAAATTCACGCTCATAAAGGACGGCAGCGACAAAACCAACGAGTTTGTCGTGGTCGAAAAAGGAGGCATTCCCTCCACCATTGCTGCTGGCGCGACGGCGGATGTTGGTTTCACGGTCAGCGTGCGTGCCTCAGCAGATAGCGGGCAATACATTCTGGACGCCAACGCGTTTGGTCACGATATTAATTCTTCCGCCTTGACGATTCGAGACACGGATGGGGCATCGACCACCGATACCTGGTATGTAAAGGGCGCTGCCAGCCTGGAGATTTTGTCTCTGACTCCGATTCCGCAACCGGCCGTCCGCGCGGAACAGCCTACCGAATGGCGAGTGAGGATGCAGATTGAAAACAGCAGCCCGGACGACATCGACATCGATTTTAACAGTGTCAACACCTACGTGAGATTTCGAATCGGAGCAAATGATGTGACCGGGGAGTACACCATCATCAATCCGGACTCTCTGAAGAACGCGGGAACGAATCGCCTGGCGAGTGGCGCCACAGACACGCTCGATTTCAGAATCGTCCAAACCGGATTCACGACGGGCACGGCGACCATACTGGGCAGTGTCGAAGGGATTGTCGTGGGCTCCGGCAGTCGCATTTCAGATGACACCAGCGATGACATCGGTCTGGGCTCTGTTCAGATCAACCCGGCCGACGCATCGGTTTTTGTGTTGACCACCAGTCCGCACACCTCTGTGCCGAATGCTTCTCCAGAAGTTGGGGTTGTGAACACAAACCAGGGTTTTAAGATAACGGTTGTCGTGATCAATGATCTGCCTGAGCCGGTGGACACGGTGGTTGTCAAGTTGAGCAGCAGCGTCAACAGCGGGGGCTCCACGATTTTGACGCCCCAGGATACGATTGCTTCCATTCCAGCCAATTCTAGCGGCTCTATCGATTTTGACATCATCGCTGCAGGTACTGCCAATCCTACTCAAGGGGAAACGTTTACGGCAGAGGTCTTGAACGCCACGGGCCAGCACAGCCGCCAGCCAGCGCCTATCGGTTCGCCGACAGACAACAACGTCCTTTTTCGCATCCAGGATCCCGCTGACTTGGTGGTGTCTTTGAGTATGGATACGGTTCAAACGGCGAACGATACGTTCGAGGTGTCGGCGACGGTCACGAACCTGGGGCAAGCAGATATCGACAATGCGGGACGTCTGGTGCTGACGGTGCCGGCCAGTTATCTTCTTGTCCCAGGCTCTGTTAACCCAGCCGCCTTTTCGTTGGACAACCCGGTGACGTGGGAGGTCATCGCTCCTGCCAGTGAAACCGTTAGCGATACGTTCATCGTCAATATCAGCCAGGTCCCTAACGATGTCAACATCGCCGGCTTTGCGCAAGTCACGCGGGGCGTTGACTCGGTGCAAATCCGCACCTCGGACATTGGTCTTGCGATCGACGAGTTTCGAATCGTGTCGCCGGCCGGCGCGTTGGATGATACGCTCTCGAGTGAGCAAGAGTTTGCGGTGCAGGCCAACATCACCCGTACCGCCAGCATCGATTCTGTTCGTGCGACCTTGCAGCCTCCACCCGGCATTTCGCTGGCGCCGGGATTTACGAAGCTGACTAAGAGTTTGGGACCGGGCGTTACGAGCGCGAGTTGGAACCTGAAGGTCGCCGCAAACCAAACCGGGCAATCGACGCTAACGGTGCAGATGGTCGCCTTTGACCGCGGCGAAATCGCGGCCCAAACCTCGGCCAATATTGTGATTGAAACGGTCTTGAAGGGAAGGCTCCAGTTTGTTAGCTTCAGGTCAAACTTGCAGGGAAATCGTGCCTCGGTCAACCAGCAATTTCAACTTACCGCCGAGATCAGGAATTTCGGTGGCGCAGGCGTCACCCCCGGCCGCATTCGTCTAAACCAGGGGAATTCCGGCATCATCAATCTGGATGCGGATGAAAGAACGTTTGATCCGGATGAGAATGTCGAGGTCGTTTGGAATGTACGGGCGCCGGCCACCCCAACCGCACGCGCCACGATCACGGCGCGAATCGAGGAAATTCCAAAAGACGAGAACTCTGGACAGGAGGCCGCGCCCGCGACCCTCGAGCTGCCCCTTGAAGTCGAGACGGGTGAATTTGGCGCCGCCACCATCAACAAGATATCGGTGCTATCCCCTCCGGGCGCTCAGGACGGCGTGATCTCAACCAACCAGCAGCTTACGGTCGAGGCAGAGGTGGGCTGGAATGATTTGGTGCAATTACAGGCTCAGATTAGCTGGGGGGATGCGGGCTATACCGTCCTGAACGGGACGCGAACCAAGAATATCACCCAGGGTCCCGTCACGACCGTACAGTGGGAATTGCGGGCCTCGCCAAACGCTGTTACGCAACACCATATCAAGGTCGAGGTGTTTGGAAATGATGCCAGCTCGGGTCAGCCGGTCAATGCTGTGCCCGATTCGATTCAGTCTACGGTCGTGGAGCGGGCAGACCTGACCCTGGTGGCTTCGATTTCGAGTCCTCCCTCTGCAATCGACCGCATATTGACCGTGGGTCAGCAGTTTACCATCACCGCAGAGCTACAAAATACCGGCGCGGCCGGCCTGATTGGCGAAGACAATTTGAGGATCGAGCTGCCTCCAAGCTACACCATATCTGAACCCTCGATTAAGAGCGTGGCCCCTGACAATCAGGTGAGCTGGAGCGTCACAGCTCCGGACAATCCGACCAACCAGGTGGAAGACATCGTCATTTCGGTAGACCAGCAGAACTCAATTGACGAAAATACGGGCGACAACCCCCCTTTCGGGCCGTCGTCGGTCAAGATACCTGTTCAAACTCAGGCCGTCGGGCTCAATTTGACTCAACTCAATGACAGAAAACCGACCACGATTCCTCGCGGCGCTACGGACCAGCCTATTTTCGGCCTTCGGTTTGCGAACTCCAGCGATGATGATATCAATTTAGAGCGCATCAACCTGACGGTAGAAGATAACGACGGCAACGAAATCGCTCCGAATGCAGTTTTGTCGGGCCTGCGCGTGGTCGATTATGACAATTCCTCTGAGGTTTTTGCCACATTGGCCTCGATGCCAGCAAGTAATGCCATGCAGATTGACTTCAATCCCAATGTCACGATTGCTGCCGGGCAAAACCGGTCGATTGAATTCCGCGTTGACCTCCTGGCTCAGTCAGATACGCCCAATTTCAGTCTGACGATCAGAGACCCCAACCGAAATGTCCTGGCAAGAAACACCGCCTCTGACAGCCTGGTGGCGATTCTTGATGAAGCGGGCTTTGAAATTCAAGGAGCGTTGAGTGCAGGCTCATCTGCAATCATCGGGTCCGGATTTGCGGCGAGCTTTTTCAATTTCCCGAATCCATTTGGTCAAGGCGAGCAGACCATGTTCAATTACAGTCTGCCGCAAGACTCTCAGGTCACGCTAAGGATTTATACTTTGCTGGGTGAATTGGTGTGGACGACATCGTTCAGTGCCTCCGACGCTGAGGGCAAAGCTGGAAATCATGATGGTGTGAGCCTCAAAGCCATCACCTGGGACGGCAAGAACGGCAAGAGCCAGGAGGTTCTCAACGGCGTCTATATCGCTGTTCTGTCAACCGATTCCGATAAAGCGGTAACAAAAGTCGCAATTGCGAAATAAACTGCGATATGACTGTGTTTCGACTCACAAAAGTGTTGACTCTATCGTTTCTGATTTTTATAATATTAGCGTTGGTCAAGGGCGTGACTGCTCAGCCGGCTGATGGCGGCCGCTCGAGTCTCTTTTCCTCCGCAGGTGTCGGTGCGCGGGCTCTTTCAATGGGGGGCGCTTTTGTGGCACTTTCTGATGATCCCACTGCTGTCTACTGGAATCCGGCCGGACTCGACTTTATCCAGAAAAAGGGCGCCACGTTCTTTTACTCGAGCTTGAATTTTGGCACGAGCTACAATTTCATCGCTGGCGTCTGGCCGACGCTCGAGTTTGGAACCGTGGGCATTGGCTGGGCCAGGATTGTAACAGACGGTGTGCAAGCGCGTGATTCACAAGCGAACCCCATCGGCGCGCCAGGTGATTTTAGCACGGATCAAATCATTTTCTCCTATGCCAAGCAACTCAGGAAGCGCACAGATTCGCTGAGTGTTGGCGTTAGTTTCAAGATTGAGAAGCTCAACTTCTCGTTTAGCAATCTGTCGGACACAGGGGTGGGCTTCGATTTTGCTCTGCTTTACAAACCCGGATTTAGCAGCGGTTTCTTGAGGAATATCTCTTTGGGTGTAAACATTCAAAATGCGCTGACTTCAAAGGTGCGCCTTAGAACCGCGTCCGAATCCTCCCCGGTCAACTTCAAGGTCGGACTGGCAAAGACGTTTACGATTGGTGAAAACCGTAGCCGCTTTCGGCTGCTGTTTGATCTGAACCAAACAGAGAACGGTGTCGGGACCTACCATATCGGGACGGAGTACGCATTTCAGGACCGCGCCAACTTGCGCATGGGCTTCAACAGTGGCCAGATAGCTCTCGGCGCCGGCGCCTCCTATCACAATATCAGAATAGATTACAACTTTGGCAAATTCTTTGATGGGGCGGACTTTGCTTCAAATCATCGCTTTTCGGTGACCATTGCTTTCGGAAAGGGCAAGACGAGACGCAGGCGGGAGTTGGAAGCTGCGCGCCGGCAAGAAATCCACCTGGCGATCGCGCAAGAACTCTGGATGAAGAAAAAGATTGAATTCAATACCCACATAGCGAGCGGCAAACGACAATTCAGAAATGTCGACTATCAGGAAGCGTATGTGCAGTTCAAGAGTGCCCGAAGTGTAGCGGACACGTTGGAGGTGATGTCCAGTGGCTACGACAGAGATCATACCGGAGAGGACCGCGTGCAAATCGCCACGGCTGCGCAAGATACGGCCAGGACGTGGATAGAACGAACAGACCGCAAGTGGAAAGAGCAGCGCGATGAGGAGAAGAAGAGACTCTATCGCGAAGAACGCCAGCGAGTTGAAGAGGCCGCAATCAGGAAACTCAATGACCTCATCGTCGAGCACAGGGAGAAGGGTGATGGATTCTTCAAGAATGGAGACTATGCCGAAGCAATCAATGAGTGGCAACTTGTTGTCAACGCCATAACAGAGAGCACGGTCCAGAACCTTCCAGAGAATTTTGCCAACATCAAGAGGCAGGTTAACAAGGACCTGGCGACGGCAAGAAAATACCTCGCAGCCGAGCGACAAGAACGAGAAAGAAGAGTTCAGCGGCTGAGTTTCGATGACCATTTCAATCGCGGCTTGCGGGATTATGCGAGCAAGGATTGGGAGCGTGCCGCTGCTGCCTTTAAAAAAGCGTTGGACATCAATCGAAATCATGCCGATGCAAGGAAATGGTATGACAAAGCTTATGCGCGCTCCCGAGCGACGGTGAAGCAGATGCCGCAGCAACTGCGGGCAAAATACGCCCGCTCAGTGGCATTGTACAGGCAAGGCAAATATGCAGAATCTTTGGACCTGCTAATGGAAATCCGGGATGATAAACGTTACAAAGAGCAGCGTTATAACAAGCGAATCCTGGATCGCATTGATCTGGTCGAAGAAAAAATAGCTCAGAAGAAAAGGCGAAACCAATAATCCAGGCGCTAAATTGTTCACAAACGTCGAAAAACAACAACTAAAAGTTCCTGCGCATATAGACTATCTGGGCGACCTTCGCGACTTCGTCACGCAGATAGGCAAGAAACACAGGTTCTCAGACAAAGTCGTCAACGCCTTTAAGCTCGCGGTTGATGAGGCGGCAACCAACATCATTCGCCATGCCTACCGGGATACGGACGGCTTGATAACCATTCGAGCCATTGTCAAGAAGAATAGTCTGACTTTGTCGATCATCGACCAGGGTAAGTATTTCGATCCGAATCGGGTAGAGAATCCAGACCTCAACCGCTACATCGATATCGGCAAGAAAGGAGGCCTGGGGATCTTTATCATGCGCAAGCTCATGGACGAGATCGAGTACAGCAGAACCGAGGAAGGCAACGAGCTGCGCATTACAAAATATCGCGATCAAGCCGAAAAGAAAGGAATCTTCAAGTCCGCCGTTTCTTCCATTCCTTTTTCGATCAAAGTCAAGTACTTTTTCCGCGCCATTGCCATCATTGCAACGCTCATAACCGTTGGCTATCTTTATTTTTTTTTCAAGGTAGATGAGAAGGTATTGTCGAAGTTTTTGTATGACTGCGAGGAAATCAACGCGAGCATTGTCACCCGAGTCATCTCCACGGTCAGCTTGAATCCTGATGAGCCCCTGGATGATGAGTTTTTCACCACCCTGGAAGAACAGTACGCGGAGATTCGTAAGATAGCCATTGAAGACTCGACCTCATATATCATCTATAGTACCGATACAAACGAATATGTTCGGGGTTTGTTCAGACCGGCCAAGATCGAAGTGGTCCGGAATCGTTTTCTTGGCGCCGGCGCCAAACTGTACAGATATAAGCTGAACAACGAGACGGTTTACGAATTCGAGAGCCCAATAGTGATCCGGCCTGGTAGACAGATCTTTGGCACGGCTCATATCGTTTTCACAGCGGTTTCTGCAGAAAGCCAAATTGCTGTGAGTCGACGCAGCAATCTAAATCTTGCGTTGCTCATCCTCGGCCTGAGCTGCGTGGGTGTCGCCCTCATCATCTACCTGGTCATGAATCCTTTCCGTAAGCTCTCGGATTGGGTCAGGAACCTTGACCACGGACAAATCGAAGATGAGATGGATATTGACGCCTCCACCGAGATTGGGGAAATTGCCAAGGCGTTCAGCGATATCACCCACAAATTTCGGGATTCACAAAAGAGGGTCGCTCAACAGGATCGGTTGGAGCGCGAGATGCGCGTGGCCAAGGATATTCAGCAAACCCTGTTGCCGATGTCGGTGCCAGAACTGGAAGGCTACCAGATTTCCGCGCATTATGAGGCGGCGACAGAAGTGGGCGGTGACTACTATGACTTTGTTGAAGTCGACCAGGACACGTGGGGAATCGCTGTCGCCGATGTTTCCGGCAAGGGTGTCCCGGGTTCGATGGTCATGACCATGATTCGGACCGTGCTGCGCACCGAGGCTCGTGGCGTGAAGGACGCGGCGGATGTGCTCACGCGCGTCAATGATTTTGTCAGTAATGATATTAAAAAGGGCATGTTTGTCACGGTCTTCTACCTGATTATTGATTCGAAGAAGCGGAGCCTCAATTTTGCCAGTGCCGGCCACAACCCGATGATTCTGCGACGTGGCAGTACCAACCAAACCTACTACCTCAACCCGAAGGGATTTCCGATCGGTGTGAAGCTTCCGGACAAGGACTATTTCAAGAATTATATTGAATCAGAGACCATTCGGCTTGCCAAGGACGATATCTTACTGCTCTATACAGATGGAATTACAGAGGCGATGAACTCGAGGCGTGCGCTGTTTGGGGAAGAGCGTCTGCAGAAGGTCATGAGTGACTCCGGCCACTTGTCTGCAGAGGATTTCGTTGAGAGTCTGAAGGAAACTATTTACTCGTTCACCGAGGGTCAGCCCCAGTCCGACGATATCACTTTGGTGGCGATCAAGGAAAAGTCGACGCGTGAGGAAGACGAGCTCCGAAGGGCAAAGGAGGTCCATAGTCTCGTCTGCAATGGCCGGAGCGTTCGGGACGCGTGCCAGGAGGTGAATCTTGCAGTGTCGACTTACTATAACAAATACAAGAAAGTCTTTGAAGCGCAAGGAACAGATGGTTTCGAAATTGACGAAGTGGCTTCTGTCGAGTCGAAGCACCTGAGTATTGAGCAGAAGACCAGGATTTTTGACGTCATTGCCCATCATCCGGAGTACGGCGCCGGCAGAATCAAGGAAGAGCTCAATACCAAAAGGTATGACTTTACGGTCATCAGCGAAAGGAAGGTCTATGAGGAGCTTGTTCGCAATCGATTGAATACACGGGCTTTACGTGAAGCTTATATCAATCGTGCCAGGAAGGGCAAGCGACGACCCAAGCCACCAGGCACACCGTATCTGACACTCCACGGTGAGATCGTGGTGCAGCATTCGAATATTGAGGATTACACCGCCGAAGAAGAGACGAAGGCACCGGAGTCGGGAGCGGGTGCTGAGGCGGGTCCGGCCGGGCGAACCGATGATGAACGCAGCGAGTCCATTGAAGTCGACAGTGTGATAATCACAGAGTTTGAGTCCGAGTCCCTGATACACAACCCTCTGGACGAAACCCTGTCCAATCCGCTGGCAACGGATCAAGATAAGAAAGATTCATCCGAAGATAATAGAGATGGGATCTCTGGTGGCCCCTCCGGAGCCGAGCCTGAAGTCGTGGTACCTAAAGCCGGAATCGAGGTCGGTGAGCATGACCCCGAGGCCACTTCCGACGATGTACCCTTTGAGGCGTTAGAGGCCATCGAGGGAACTTCCCTATTAGAGGACTTTACATTTGAAGAGCTGTTTGACAGCGGCTCGCAGATGGCTGATGAGGATGATTTCGACGAGGGCTCGGACGAGGGTCAAGGCTCGAGCGTTGAATCGCAAGCGACCACCGCCTTCGATGCAGACGTCGAAGCACAAGCCGAGACACATGTAGAAGATGAGTCGCAGTCTCCTCCTGAGGTTCAGGAACAGGCGGGTCAATCGCAGCCGCAGGCGAGCGCTTCAGAATGCTCAGAAGTTAGCGCAGCAGATTCAGACGTTGCCGCGTTCTCCGTTGAGGAGCTGGTAGATCGAGATCGGGAGTCAGATTCCGAAAAGCAAGGAGACTTTGTACAAGCGACGGCCGAAGAGGGGCCCGACCTGCGCCGTCCACACGTGGCAGATGAGGATGAGGACACCGTATCTTTCTCGGACTTGATTCAAGCGATCGACGATGAAATCGTTTATGTAAGCAAACCTGCTCGTCAGCAAGATAAAGTCGCAGTGGAGTCCCGTGAGTTAAGCCCGTCAGCCGGGAAGCCGAAGCCGTTAGATGGGGATGAAGAGCCCTATTTCCATAAAAGCGAGCCAGGCGCAAATGGGGACCAGGACAAAGAGACGATATTGATTAACGGAATTAAGTATTACAAGAACAACGATTACGCCAAAGCGATCGAAGAGTTTAAGAAGGTGATCGATGTTTATCCCGACTATAAGGAGGCTCACAGCATCTTAGGAAACGCCTATTTTAGAAATAGAATGTACAATGAAGCGGCCCTTGAATATCAAAGGGTGAAGGAAATCGATCCCAACGACATCACGGCTTATGAGAATATGGGCGTGATTTATGCGAATCTCGGCGACTATAAACAAGCTCTGGGAGAGTGGAAAAAGGTGATGGAACTCAATCCGGATCGGATGGACATCAAGGATAAGATTAAGAAAGCCCTGAGAATGATAAATTGAGAGTCTTCCGAATAGACAAAAGATTTACTTTCTATTGACTTTTTTGCGATTTTCTATTATATTACAATCTATTATATCTAATTTCTCATCAATAGGTTAGGAGTAATCCATGGAAGGCATACATGTGTCTGTGGAAAAAGTTGGTCCGAATCAGAATATTTCGGTCATCAAAGTGGGAGGCTACATTGACACCACGACCTCTGCGGAACTAGAGCATGCGCTATCGAACCTTCTGAAGGCTCATAGTTATAGAATCATTATCGACCTGGGAAACGTCGATTATATTAGCAGCGCTGGCTGGGGTATTTTCATCAGTGAAATAAAGGGGATTCGTGAGAAAGCGGGGGACCTGAAATTGGTCCGCATGATCCCCGATGTGTATGAGGTATTTGAACTGCTGGAATTTCATTATATTCTCAAGGCTTTTGACACCCTGGAGGAAGCGATTGCTGATTTCGACAGCGAGAGTGCAGGCTCGGGGGTCGCGTTACCTCCCTACGAATCTGAACAGACTGGCGACGAAAAGTCTGCTGCCACTTCTCAGGAGGTTAAGACTGACGTCGCGCAGGTGGAGACGCGTTATGAGCCCTCATCAGATGATGCGTATCTGGAGACGATCGAAGAAAAACTGCGCCAGATCATTATTGAGAAGCCGGACGCAGGGATGTTCCAGTTGATCAGGAGTCTGAATACACCTCGGTTCGGCAACCTGAAGTTGGGCTGGTTTGAAATGCGCAAGTATTTGAAGCAGTTGAACCTGGAGTCAAAAAAGAAACGGGTTGAGTATTTCAAGCAGAATACTTTTGGTTGATGCAATGCTGCTTTCTTATTTTTTTCTCTAGATCTCCCGTCTTGCTGACAGAAGAAAACATTTGCCAAAACCCATATTCTTTCTTACCATGTCGTCGCTTGGCTTAGCTAGCCAGGCCAGCGTTGAATTCCATCATTATGTTTGTCGATCGTGCAAAAATTCGCATCAGAGCCGGAAACGGTGGCAGCGGCTGTGTGAGTTTCCGACGTGAAAAATATGTTGCCAAGGGCGGCCCTAACGGCGGCGACGGGGGCAATGGCGGAGATGTTGTGCTTGTCGCAGATACGAACTTGGCGACTCTCCTGGACTTCAAGTATCGGCCCAATTTCAAAGCAGAGCGCGCTGATCACGGCAAAGGCAGCAACATGCATGGCAGAAACGGTAAGCGCCTGTACCTCAGGGTGCCCCCAGGCACCGTTGTCAAAGATGTGGACACGGGCGAGATTTTGGGCGAGATTATGGAGGCGAAGCAAGCGCTGGTCGTGGCGAAAGGGGGTCGCGGTGGCCGCGGCAACGCACGGTTCGTCAGTTCAACGAACCGCGCCCCGCGCGAGTGGGAGCAGGGAGAGTTGGGCGAGGAAAAGACACTTGAACTAGAACTCAAGTTGATTGCCGATGTCGGTTTGGTTGGGTTGCCGAATGCAGGTAAATCCACTTTGATCTCGAAATTGTCAGCCGCCAGACCCAAGATCGCAGACTATCCGTTCACGACGCTGACCCCAAATCTTGGCATCGTGCAGTACCGGGATTTCAACAGCTTTGTGGTGGCAGATATTCCGGGCTTGATCGAAGGCGCGCATTTGGGCAGGGGGTTGGGGCATGAGTTTCTCAGACACATCGAGCGCACCAAGGTCTTGATTCTGTTGATTGACAGCACGAGCGACAACTACTCCCAGACCTATACCCTCCTGGTCGAAGAGTTGCGCCAATTCAACCCCGCGTTGCCGGAAAGAATTGCAATTGTGGCATTGACCAAGATAGACCTTCAGTCGGATGAGACGATTGAACTGGATGGCCTGTTCGATAGAAAGGTTTGCAGGATCTCGAGTGTCACAGGCGAGGGTCTGACTGAGCTCAAGGATTTGGTTTGGCAACATCTACAAGAAGCTATATTCTGAAATGAATTCGACTTCCGCTGAACTGAAGGCCTTGCTGCGGCTCTCTGCGGTTCCCGGGATTGGGCCAAACCGAATCCGGTCGCTGGTCGGACATCTCAAATCTGCTGTTCGGGTTCTCAACGCCTCCCGTACCGAATTGACTCAGGTTGAGGGCATCGACACCAAGACTGCAGAGAGTATTCTGCGCTCGGACGGCCTGACATTTGCCGATGAGCAGCTACGCAGGATGGAGAAGTGTGGTGCGCACGTGGTCACGTTCTGGGACAAGGAGTATCCCGAGCTGCTGAAACGGATTTACGACCCTCCCGCGTTTCTGTTTGTCAGAGGAGAGTTCAAGTCAGAAGACAAGTACGCAATTGCCGTGGTGGGGACGCGTCAGCCGACAAACTATGGCCGAATCGTCGCGGAGAAGTTGACGCAGGAGCTATCTCAGAGCGGTTTGACTATCGTCAGCGGGCTGGCTTATGGCATCGACACCAATGCGCATGCCAACGCGCTCAACAATGGCGGACGCACCATTGCCGTGCTTGGCTCCGGAGTTGATAACATCTATCCTGCCGAGAATACTCGCCTGGCCGAGAAAATTGCAAATGGCGGTGCAGTCATTTCCGAGTACCCCATGGGTGCGGAGCCAGACCGGAGCAATTTCCCACGCCGAAATCGCATCATCTGCGGGCTGAGCCTGGGGGTTTTGATCATCGAGGCCGGCAGCAAGAGCGGCGCATTGATCACCGCCATGAATGCCCTGGACCAGAACCGAGAAGTTTTTGCTGTTCCCGGCAACATAGACAGTCCAAAGAGTATCGGCACGAATGATTTGATCAAGCAGGGCGCCAAATGTGTTATGTGCGTCGATGACATTATCGAGGAACTTTCGGTGCAGTTGCAGCCGATTCTCGAGAACGGAACCCATGACAGGGAGCCAACGCACCTCACTGAAGGAGAAAAGACGATCTTCGAGCACCTTTCTCACGAACCGCTGCACGTTGACGATATCGCGAAGCGGTCGGGCCTGTCGACGTCGAAGGTTCTTTCGCTTTTGTTGACCCTGGAATTGAAAAATGTCGTGAGGCAGTTGGCAGGCAAGATGTTTGTGAAGATTTAAGTTGACTTGTAGACCATTTTTTACTATATTTTTGAGCTTTTTCCCGAAGACGGAGGGCTAGTCCTAATTGGTAAGGCAGCGGTCTTGAAAACCGCCGGGTTCACGCCCTTGGGGGTTCGAGTCCCTCGCCCTCCGCTTGAGAATTGAGTCCTGATTTTCGACCATAGTTGTTTACGGAGAGGTGGCCGAGCGGCTGAAGGCACAGGTTTGCTAAACCTGCGTAGGGGCAACTCTACCGAGGGTTCGAATCCCTCCCTCTCCGCATTTTTTTGTCCAGTTCTGGAGTCTCAATTCTTTGCACGCCAAAGTCACACGGGGAATTGTTTTTGCATTTTTTGCAAAAGATCAAAAACAATAACACCAATAACATAAAGTGTCGAGTCAAACCGAAAACACCAGGGTAAGGTTCGCGCCCAGTCCCACTGGGTATTTGCATGTTGGAGGGGCGCGCACGGCTATTTTCAACTGGCTGTTTGCGCGCAAGCACGGCGGTACTTTCCTGTTGCGCATTGAGGACACCGATGTCGAGCGTTCCGGGCCTGAGATGGTAGATGCCATTCTGCACAGTATGAAGTGGCTAGGTCTGGAGTGGGATGAGGAGGTGGTCTATCAGTCGGCAAGACTGGACCTCTACCACAAGCATATTGACGAGCTGATTCTTAACAGCAGCGCGTACAAATGCTTCTGCTCTAAGAAAACGCTGGAAGAAAGACGGGCACTGGCCAGGCTAGAAAAGCGCGAGTACAAGTACAAGCAAGACCGAACGTGCTTGAATCTCAGCAGCAATCAGGTCGAGTCTTTTGTGAAGGAGGGAAGACCCTGTGTTGTGCGTCTGAAGCTGTCCGATGGGCAAACGGTGTTTCGTGATGAGATCTACGGCGAAATCAAAGTCGCTCACAGTCAACTCGACGATTTCATCATCCAGCGCTCAGATGGCACCCCCACCTATCATTTCGCCGTGGTGGTGGATGACCATGAGATGGGAATCACCCACATTCTGCGCGGCGATGACCATCTATCGAATACACCCAAGCACGTTTTGCTCTACCAGGCTTTCGGATGGCCGCTTCCTGTCTTTGCGCATGTGCCAATGATTCTTGGGCCGGATAAGAAAAGGCTCAGTAAGCGGCACGGCGCGACCTCGGTGGGTGAGTATGAAAGAGCAGGCTATCTGCCGGAAGCCATGTTGAATTTTCTAACCCTGCTTGGCTGGTCATCCGGAGATGATAGAGAGCTCTTTAATCGCGATGAGCTCATTGAGCATTTTGAGCTGAACGGAATTTCAAAAAAGAGTGCCGTCTTTGATGAAAAGAAACTCGAGTGGATGAACGGGCAGTACATCATGCAGCTCGACGACAAGGTGCTGCAAAGGCTGGTGATGGCAGAACTGATCAGCGCCGGGCTGGTCACCGAGAAGTATGTGGCCGCCAACAAGCTGCTCCTGGACAAGATCCTGGCGCTGCTAAAGCCTCGTGTCAAGAGGCTCAGTGACGTTGTCTCCATGAGCCGATATTTTTTTCAGGACCCGCAGGAGTATGAGGAGAAGGGCGTCAGAAAACACTGGAAAGACCCACAACTGATGGTCAAGTTTGAAGAATTGTCCGGCAGGCTTGCGGATCTCGATATTTTCACGGCAGCCGGCATTGAGCCGGTGATGCGTGGCCTGGCTGAAGAGCACGGTCTGAGTGCGGCCAAGCTCATCCACCCTACCAGGCTCGCCCTGACCGGTGTCTCCTTCAGTCCCGGCATGTTTGAAGTGATGGAGCTTCTTGGCAAAGAGACCGTGCTGCGCAGGTTGCACACGGCGATGGATTATCTTCGCAAGCACCCTGTCGAAGAGCAGCGTCCAGGCGCTTAGCGCCAGACATCGACAAAGTATTGTCGATAGTTCATTTTGGGTCAATCGTTACCTGAAAGAACCGTCATTTGAGCTTTGCTCGTCATTTGTTGTCATTTGCCCTGAGGGCGTCATTGAGCGAGCAAGGACCAAATGAAGCCCGCAGGGCAAATGACGGCGCAAAGCGCCAAATGACTTTTTTCGCAGCGAAGTCTGCGAAAAAAATTAGTTTCTTCATCCATTTTGGGGTGTCGTCCAACGGCAGGACACGCGACTCTGGATCGTGTAATCGGGGTTCGAATCCCTGCACCCCAGCTGCCTATTTTGGGTCGCGCACAGGAAGATTCCTACGCACGAAGCGGAAAACCTTGACCTTTCGGCGACCCTCCTTTTGACCCCAACCCCCCATTGCAATCTTTCCCCGGTTCCTTCACCCACCGGACTCTCAATGCGAAGATGACCCGTCTTGAGACCACAGCTGAGAGTTTTTTCCTCGCAGGTGGCTCTATTAAGGCAGAGACGGGCTTGAGCCCCCTTGGCTAAAGACGCCAGGGCAAAGTGAATACATAATTCAAGGAGGAGAAAATGTTAACTCTATCCCAAACCAAAAGAGTACTGGTCATGGGGGGGCTGCTCAGCACGGTGTTACTCGCGGGCTGCGGTGATCAGATCGTTGATCCCGGGCAGGATGGCGATGATGAGCAAAAGACAACAACGCAGGCGGAAATCGTCGGGACGGTTACTCTGGATCCAGGAATCGACATCGACCTCAAGAATGCTCGCGTTGCGATCTATGCCGGTATTCTGGATTTCGTCGCGGAGGTCGCAACCGAGACGACCAGTCTCAGGGGTGATTCACCGCAGTTTTCCTTTCAGACCGGTCCGCTGAATCCAGGCAATTATTTTCTTGATATCTGGAAGGACTTCAACCTTGATGGCACGATAGACACTGACGATTTCTACGTGGTCTTTGGCGCCGACATCGACGAACCGACAGCGATCAAGGTGTTGGAGCAGGAGAGTAAGCAGATCGATCTTAGAATCAAGGTCGGTGATAGCTCGACTTTGGTTCTCGTGCTGATGTAAGGCTTTAGTGAAACCAGGAAGATTTGCCATGAGAGAATATTTACGCAGATTTCGAGCAAACAGGAGCATAGGAGTGCTCTTGTTGGCACTGTATTCTGGGGGAAGCTTTGGCTTCGTTCATGCCCAGCATAACGATGGCAGAGTCAAGCCAACGGTGGTCTACAAAATATTGAAGAAGGTGCCGTTGATCAACAAAGGCAGCAAAGATGGACTCTTCGTCGGGCAGGAGCTGAGGGTGATTCGAAGATACCGCGGCGGCGGCACCGTTCATGTCGGCAAGGCGAAGGTCAGGGCGTTAGGCAAGAAGATAGCCGCGATTCGAGTTGTACAATTTGAAGACGGCCAGTTTGTTCAGGTCGGGGACGTAGTTTTGTTCGATGAGTCCCCCGGGGTGACGATAGCGGAACTGGATGGGAAGAACGGACAGAATGGCGCAGGACACAAGCAAACCGGTCTGACGGGCGTTGGCTTGAAAGCCGGTCTGAACGTGTCCAACTTCAGCAGAACGGTCGGGGTCAGCAATCGTATGTTTGGCGCCGGGGCGATTACAGGTGCAAGCGCCGGTGGCTTTTTGACCTATCGTCTTACGCCAGCGTTCGCGTTCCAGCCAGAGGTGCTTTATACGATGAAAGGTGCGGATATCGGAGGGACTCTATCACAACTGAGTGTGAACTATGTTGAGGTTCCCTTGCTTCTAAAGCTGACCGTCCCATCTCAGATGGGGCCCAACCTGTTTGTCGGACCGACGTTCTCGTACAAACTTTGGTCCAGGCGCAGTGCCAAAATCGAAACCCTCAACGTGTGGGACTACGGGTTCGTGTTTGGACTGGGAGTGAATGCAGGTCCGTTCACAGTCGATACGAGATTCATTCTGGGGATGCCTTCGATCGCCGCGTCTCCAGGCATTCTGGGCATCAGAAACAACGTGTTCTCGATTATGGCCGGGTATTCGTTCTGAGCCGGGCCAGATAGCCGGGACTGAGATCCACTTGCCTTAGTGAGTAAAAAGCCTGCATGACAATTGCGGGCTTTTTTGTTTACATCATGAAATATTTTGCCTACCTTCAATAACGAGTTTCAATTGGAATCTGCCCGAATTTGGCAACTGACGTGCTTCGTAGATCGTTGGAAGCAACCCCGAGACATTGGAAGATGTCGCAAGGAAACTTTAGAATAATCGGCCGCATTCTTGAGTCGTTGCGGCGTATCCAGACCAAAGAGATCAGCTGGGGCCGGACTCTGATCTATTCAGCGATCTGGTTCCTTTCTTTTGCGGCGCTTGCCTATCCTGCGGGTGGACCGAACAGCACAAGCTTTGCTATCTTCATCGTTCACGTCATCTTTTGGTTTCGACTGGTTGACGAGCTGGTGCAGCGGTTGCGCCCCCCGAACGAGCTGCTGATCTTGCTTGTCTTTCCTGTGTATCTGCTGGAATCTGCACTTTTGCAGGCCGCCTACCGCTCTGGCATGGGTGCGATGCCATCGTTCAGTCTGAATTCTGTTGCCCTTGTGGTTCTGCAAATCATCACTCTTGCCGGCCTGATTTTGCCGTTGAGTGTGTTTTTGGTGCAAAACTGTCAGGGCAAAAAGGGTGTCCTGATCGGGTTTGTCCTGGTGGCCTGGATCGGTGTCGGCATGGTCGAGAGCGAGAGTGCTTCTTTCGATCTCTTGCTGCAAATGGTGCTGTTTGTCTTGCTGCTGCGCCGAACGACCTGGCTTGAAGCGTTAACCAAGGCCGAGTGTTGGCTCTACCTCGTTTTGGGTTACTTTGCCTTCCGGTGGCTTTCCGGCTTGCAGCCGTTTTCAGGGATATCGGCGGCGGAGGTCTCGCGTGCAACTCTGTGGTTTTCCGGGCCAAAGTTCTTGTTTTTCTTGTTTAAGATGTACCTGCTCGCGGTTCTGGTGAAGATCCCTATCGTCCTGGTTTACAATTTCGCCAGTCTTTCCAGAAAACTGAAAATATCGAGTTTGTTTCAGTCCACGTTTCCGCAGATTATCCAGTTGGGCATGCTGCTCATCATCTTTTATTTTTTCGTCGTCGGGCTTCAGGCTGAAAAGCTGCGCAAAGCCGTTTTTGCCGCCACGAAGCGGATCAATTCCACCGAGGACTTCGCATCGATTCGAATTGGTTCCCGGGGATGGGATTCTCATTTCGTCGTGGCTGGATATGTGCCGCTTCGTGTGCCCGAGCACCTGCCCGAGCTCGCCATTGTGGCCCTGGACAGGGATTCGCGTTCCAGGGGCGAAAGAGATTATTTCATCTTCCTTCAGCCCGCGGAGCAAGACAGCGTCTCTTTGATCAAGATAGATTCCACTCTCCTGACTCAAATCGAGAAAGACCTGTCTATTCTGGCAGGGTCTGAGCTGGCGGCCTATCCGTATTCGCCACACAACTGGGAGACGTATGTGTACAATTTCAGCCTGGGAGATCTCAGTTTCTGGGGCGAGCGAGGCAATCTACAGATCTTCCCTTTTGCTGTGCACGGCAGCAAGCGCCGGCAAGCTGTGTCGATTTCTCTGGGTGACACTTCGGATGCGGCTGATTGGCAGGTTGAATTGGATGAGGAAGAGGTGATGCCAAATCCTGTCGCGACCGGCCGGGTCATCGCCTCTGTTTTTGGCGCAAATGAAACCGGCCCGCAATTTTTTGCCTTTGAAATTCTGAGCGGCCTTGACCTTACGTTTTTTACCACCACGTTGCTTAGTTTCATTCTTTTCCTGACTCTGGTCTATTTTCTGGTCAACCTGCTGATCACCCGCAGGATGGTCAGGTTTGGCTCTGAAATCAACCGCAGCATCGTGCAGAAGTTTAGTCAGCTCCGGGACGGCATTCGAGAGATTTCGGGAGGAAACCTGGATTACAAAGTCAAAATCGAAGGCAAGGACGAGTTCGTGGAACTGGCGGAGCGCTTCAACCAGATGGGTGACAACCTCAAGGCGTCTATCGCCGAGACGCGCGAGAAGGAGCGGCTGCAGCACGAGTTGACCATCGCGCGCCAGGTGCAGCTCGATCTGCTGCCGCGCAAACTTCCGGAAGTGCCGGGCTTCGAAATCGCGGCCATTCTCAAAACCGCCAACGAGGTCGGGGGCGATTTTTACGATGTTCTCGAGTTGGACGACAAACACTACCTTTTTACCATCGGGGATGTCTCCGGTAAAGGCACCTCCGCAGCTTTTTATATGGCACAGTGCATCAGCCTGATCCGCTACTCGCCGCAGTTCACTGACAGGCCGGATAAGATCGCCTGTCGCCTGAACAAATACTTCTCCGACCCCATGGTGGACCGGCAAGTGTTCGTGACCGCAATCATCGGCGTTCTGAATGTCAAAGAAAGCAGGCTGCGGTTTGTGCGCGCCGGTCACCCGCTGCCTCTTTTCATCCCAGGCGATGCCTCCGGGGAGATTGGTGAAATCGAGACCAGGGGCCTGGGGATCGGTCTGGAGAAGAACGGTCGGCTATTCGAGATGACACTCGAACAAGAAGACATTGCGCTCGAGCCCGGCGACATGCTCGTGTTTTATACCGACGGTGTCGAGGAGGCTGCGCGGGCCGGTTCGAACCCCGGCACGGCCGTTCGTGAAATTGAGTTCTACACGCCGGAGAGACTGAAGAGCAAGTTGAGTCAACTCCGAGGCCAAACGCCGGCCGCTATCCTGGATGCACTCACCGAGGACATCAAGCACTTCTATGGCGGGAGCGCACAGGTGGACGACTATACCCTTTTGATTATCCAGAAGGCAGCGCTTCATCGAAAGGACGCGTCACGCACATCATTGTGACCGGCGCCCGGAATTGCCTCCTTGTGGAAACAAATCGCCTCTCTCTTTCAACAAGACCGGACTATTGAAACGGATCCTGTCTATTGAGGCCGGGTTTTCCTTTTCACAAAAAAGCGCAAATTACAGCAACAACAAGTTAAGCATGGAGAGAGTGTGTTAAGAGACGTTTTTTGCACTGCACTGGTGTCTATTCAAGAATCTCGAGAACCGCTCGCCTGCCTGTTTTTGCCGAAGCTGCGGCCAGCAGTGTTCGCAGAGCTCGTGCATTCTGGCCCCTTCGTCCAACCACCTTGCCCATATCACCCCGTCCCACCCGCAACTCCAATACGACGGTTCGTTCACCCTCGATTTCGTTCACCTGTACTTCCTCGGGATTGTCTACCAAATGCTTGACGATAAAGATGAGGTACTCCTTCATTTCATCACCTCCATTTGATTCTGTGTCCACTTTCCAATTCAGAATTTGACTTGAGATCTCCAAAGGTGCAAAATGGTACTTCAAAACCAAAAAAGCAAGGAAAACATTGTCTATTTGCCCACGACCGTTATGGTTCCTGGCGGTCTCTTTTCGTCACCTGACCGGATCTCAAAAGAAAATCCTTGACAAATATGAAAATATTGTTACCATTTAAGTCAATATCTTTCTTGCCTTTAAAAGAAACAGCCCCTTTCACATCACTCTACCAGAGGAATGCCCATGAAAGTAGCCTATGTCAATCCGATTTTTCCAGATACGCTATGGAGTTTCCGTGGCATCAGAAGCATAACCGGCGTCAAGACGGCTTTCGCGCCACTTGGACTTGCCACGGCGGTAGCGCTGACCCCGAGGGAGTGGGAAATAGAGATCTATGATGAAGAAATTGAGGTGATAGATTTTGACACCGATGCGGATGTGATCGCATTGACAGCCTTTAATGTCCAGACGCAGAGGGCTTCGAAGATTGCCGCTGAGTTCAGAAGAAGGGGCAAGCATGTGGCGCTCGGCGGGCCTTACGCTTCGCTTTGTCCGGATAGCGTGAGACCTTATGTGGACACGGTCATTTCCGGGGAATGCGAGTACATCTGGCCGGAGTTTCTCAACGACTTCGAGCATGGCCGGCATAAGGATTTCTACCGTCAGGAGGAGAAGGTGAACATGGCGGACTCGCCGGTGCCGGCGTTCGACAGGTTCGATGTCAGTGCCTACCAGTCTTTCTACATTCAAACCACTCGCGGCTGCCCATTTGACTGCGAGTTTTGCGATATCATCATTACCGATGGCCGGATTCCGCGCACCAAATCTGTGCAGCAAGTGATGATCGAGGTCGAGACTCTGCGCAAGTTGGGCGTGCAGTATGTTCAGTTTAGCGATGCCAATTATATCGCGAACACGAAGTTCGCCAAGGAGCTGACCGCCGAGTTGATTCACTTCAGCAAAGCGAACAATTATCCCATCACGTTCGCATGTGAGGCGACGTTGAATTTGGCCCGGAAAGATGAGTTGTTGACCCTGATGCAGGAAGCAAATTTCGAGAATGTTTTCATCGGCATCGAGTCGCCGCGGACTTCGAGTCTGTTGGAGACCAACAAGCGTCAGAATACACACGGTTCGATTATCGATGATGTGCATAAGATACAATCGTACAACATGGTGGTGATAGCGGGCATGATTGTGGGATTTGACCATGACGACAAGGCGATTTTCCAGGAGCAATTCGATTTTTTGATGGAGGCAGGCATTCCTTTCACGACGGCGGGGGTTTTGGTGGCCATCGAAACGACGCCGCTTTATGACCGGTTGCAGCGCGAGGGACGTTTGTTAGAGTATAACGATCAATACAAAGGCCACGGTTCCGACGATTTGAACTTCCTTCCCAAACTGATGACGCGGGAAGAAGTGTTGCAAGGGTACAATTGGCTGGTGCGGGCGCTCTACGCTTACGACAACTATTCAAAGCGGTTGGTGACCGCGGTTCAAAATTTCACACCGGGCTTGACCCGCACGCGGCAGAACAATCCGTTTGTGACTGGCAAGACGCCCCGAATTTTGTTTAACCTTCTGAAACATTTTGTCTTCACAAAAGACAAGAAACGCCGCCGGTTCTTTTTCAAAACTCTCAGGGAGAGCTTTCGGGGTCATGGTTCAATCCGTAAGTTTGTCGAGGTGACCACGTTTATGACGCTGCACAAGCACTTCCATGAATATGTCACCAAGACACACGGCGACCCGGAAGGCGTTGGTGCGCGTTCGCCCTTCTATGCCGAGACGATGGCCGGGCGCAATGGTCGCGCCGCAACCGTCGTCAAGCCGGAAATGGAGGAAGATCGTGTGGACGCCTGAGCGCCTATCTTAAATGCGGGAGATTTGCTTAGTCATCACGTGTGGGTGCACGTGGGCAGTCGCTCGTCTAGTCGACAATATCGAGAACAGACCGTCTGCCTGTTTTGGCAGAAGCTGCTGCCAAAAGGGTTCGCAGGGCTATGGCAGTCTGTCCTTTCCGTCCAATCACTTTCCCCATATCACCTCGTCCGACACGCAGCTCGAATACATCGGTCTGGTCACCGTCAATTTCGCTCACTTCAACCTCCTCAGGCTTGTCTACTAAATGCCTGGCGATAAACAATAGGAAATCTTTCATGTTCTGCACTCCGATTGAGTCTCGATATTCACGATGGTTCTCGAGAAACACACGTTGCCGTACACGCGTTCTCTTCTGGCTGGCATTTCCTGCATGCCGTCACACTTGAACTAGTCAAAGTGTGACGTTGAGTGTAAATTCTCCGCTGCCGCGGTAGCTCCGCACCATGATATAGTAACGCCCGGGTGTTTCCGGCTTGATTTTGAGCACCTCATCTGGACCTTGTGTCCAGGCCCTTTGGTCGAAGTCGGTTGTCGTCGGTGGCGTCCCCCTCCTGGTGTAAAGGTCGAAATCGATGCCGCCCGGTCCGGCAAGCGTTATTGTGGCCGGGGCTGGCAGGTCTAGTGCAAATAATTTTTCAGCGCCTGTGGCCGACAGCACGCCGTTCGCCGAGGCGCGCAGGACGAGTTCTTCATGGCTGGTGTCCTCGCCGTTTGCTGCAAGCTGTACAGCCCGGGCCGCATCCGGCCGGCCATAGCCATACAATGGGCTATGGCCTTCGCTGTTGTAGGTGCCGCCCATTTCATCTATCCTGACGGCTGCCCGCCGGAGAATATCTTTGACCTGATGCCAGCGTAGAGCAGGATTTGCAGCCAGGATAAGCGCCGCAATCCCTGCGACTCCGGGACAGGCGCTGGAGGTTCCGCCAAACGTTTCTGTATAATTTCCGTGCTCGTCTCCCGGCGGCTCTGACCCGTTCGGAGAGAGAATGCCGGGGTTATAGCCGGCGCGGCCTTCGCGGTCCGTGGTCCAGATGCCGGGTGTTTGCGGTTCCGGATGGTTGAATGGTGCATGGCCAAAATCGCTGCTTGGGAAGGCGCACCAGACGGAGTCTCCGAAGTCGCTGTAGACGCAGCGCGTGTTTCTATCGTTGCAGGCAGCGACGGCGATCACCTTGTCGTAGCTGGCGTAGCCATCATTTTCTACGCTTTCGTTACCATTGCCAGCGGCCCACGCAATGACGCAGCCCTTCCCGTCGCGACCCTGACGGATGGCATAGTCGATAGCGAGGCGGGTACTGTCAGGCAAACGCACGGTGTGGTTGTGCCGGGCATCATCAGGATTCCACCAGGCGCCATCCACCGGGCCCCAACTGCAGGAAATGACATCGGCACCGTGATTTGCCGCCCACTCGAACGCCTCTGCTTCGGCCTGAGAACCAAGACTGGAGCGTAGACGAATGGGCATGAGCTTTGCTTCAGGCGCCACGCCAGAGGCATGATGCTGCCCGGCTGCACACGCCACGCCGGCGCACGCCGTCCCGTGATTGTCCGCACCCGTGCGATCTTTGGGGCGGGCATCGTCGCTATCTTCGGTCACGTCTCTGGGGTGAACGATTTTGCCCCGGAGATCAAACTCTTCATGGTCGATGTCGACGCCATCATCGATGATGGCGATGACAATATCTTTGCCCCTGGTGACCTCCCAGGCGGCGGTGACGTTAACGTGTGCGTCAATTGTTCGTCCGTTGATCCGGGCTTGCTGCAAGTGCCACTGTTGCGGGGCGATGGCCCGCCGGCGGGCCTCCCGGACGATCTCGGGGTGGCAAAGCTCGACATCCTTTTCATCCAGGAGCTCTTGCGCGATGCGAAAGATATCGAGACCGGTACCCTCAGGCGCGGCGACAAAATAGGCATTGGTTGCATACGTGGGTTTTTTCTTTACCCGCAGGTCATATTTCTTCAGTGTGGCTTCGCACGCCTCGCTGCCGAGCCCGTCTTTGAATTTCACAAAAAAGTTTTCAGTATAGACAATGGGTGCGCCCTGGTTCTCCTGCCGCAGAACGCGGCCGGCGAAACGTACAGCTTGCTCTTGCTTGAGCACCCGGCGCGCCTGGTCTCGCAGGTGCACCAGGCGGTCCTGCGCTTGTCGACTTTTGAGCACAGAAACGCCGGCATCTGGAAACTGCAGCACCGCCGTGAGCTGGGCCAGGACGTTCTTGCCCTGCTTCGATTGCACCGCCTGCGCTAAAGTCTTGTTCTTTTTCGTCCGGACGACGACAAGGTCGTCGGCTAGTTCTAACCGAATGGTGGTGCCGTTCTTCCCACCGTATTTATAAGAATACATGGTTCATCTCCTCTTGGTTTTGGTCTTTGACCAACGGCCTTTGGAGCACATAAAAACACCGTCCGCGATCGCAAGAGAATTGCGTCACTTGATGGCCGCTGTTCAAATAGTGTACAAAGACTCGCCGCGTGTTCATGCGCCATTGCGCTGCCTGCGGCAGGGAAAGTTCCTGAATTCTGGCGATGTCTTTGGGAATTTCCACCCGGACGTTGTCTGCGAGCACGAGCTCCTGGTCGACGGGAACAAGCTCATCGCCACGCCACTCCGCGTTGACCACGGGGGCATTGTCGAGGTGCCTTTTTGATGCCGCCGGCATCTCGCCAGACAGGATTCTGTGAACGTTGGCGTCGGCCAGCGGCCATTGCACGATAAAGCGGTCCAGGCTCATGCCGCGGTGTAGCTCGCTCCCGTTGTCCGACGGATACATTTCTTCAACGTAGCTTTGAATCCTGGCCCCCAGCTTGTTCAGATTCAAATGGGCATTGCGTGCCACGAGCGGGTCATATGTCCAGTAGACAAACTCGATGCCACGTTCGAGCAGCAGCTCGCGCTGAAACAGCTTGAGCTGTCGCCCGATGCCCTGGCCTCGAACCTCTGTTCTGACGGCCAGCATCTGCGACCAGTTCATGAGATGGTTTTCCATCAGCCCCGCCTGGCTAAAGACGAAACCAACGAGTTTGCCGTTTTCATCGAATGCCCCGGCGACGATGCCGCCGAGCTTTTGCGCAATCATCAAGATTGTGGGGGGGACGATTTCTGTAAAGTCCTGGCCCCAGGTTTCTTGCTGCAGCTCGACACAGGCATGGTAGTCTGCGTGGGTCTGCATCTCACGGTAGGTCACTTTCATCGTGCTCACTTTGAGTTGAGATGTGACGTAAGTATAGCAATTTAGTGAAACTTTGTCAACTACTTAGCTGTTGTTCTTGAGCTTGCTGATAGCTTTGCGGATGCTGTGTGAGGCAATATGGTATCGAAGTCATGAAAAACAGCACCAGCCATTTGCCTCAAATTTTCTGCATTTGGCTGCGCTTGCGCGTAAAAAATTGCGTTCTATAACCTTGAAGAGTGTTTATTCAGAAAACGTTTATTCAAGGTTCTTCTTCTCTTCGTATTGGATTGACTCAATCCAGCCGCCGACCGCAACTCTCCAAATTGAATTCAAGGGGGATTCAAGATAGAGTATGTTGTGTTAGTAGTCGAAAACCAGCAGGCAATCTTCAGTGCAATCAACAGGACAGGAAAGTCGTCTCAAAGACCTCCTTTATCACCTGGGAAAGTCTTACCTGGACCGTCAGCAATACGATAAAGCTTATGAAAAGCTGTGCCAGCTTTTCGAGCTCGAGCCCAACAATTCTGAGGTCTCTCTCCACGCGTCGTTCGCAGCGATTGGACTCGAGGATGTTTCCGAGACTGCGCTGGGCCTGTATGAAAAAGCGGTTTCCCTGAACCCCAGGTCCGAGGAACTGATTTGGGCGGTGGCCTCCCTGTTCGCCCGGCAGCAGGTTATCGCACCGTTTGCCATCGCCATCGCTCAGAAGGCGTTGGAATTATCCGTTCAGGCTGACGACCGGATCCGCAATGAGCTGATGAGGTACCACCGCACCATCGGCCGAACCGACAATGGCTATCAACCAACTCGAAAGGCCCTCCCCGTCCCGCTCAGCGGCGAACCGGTTGCCGGGCGCATCGAGAAGTTGTGTTGGGATGGCAGGTTTTCAGAAGCGCGTGAACTGTTGCAAAGGACAAGATTCCAGGCGCAGGATCAGGAGGCCTGCCGACTCGCTTTAGCCTCGACTCACGCTTACGAGGCCATCGCAAACGGAAAGATCGCCGAGGACATGAGCGTGATCCAGACAATTTGTGCTGCCATGGCGGGCCTCCATCTTGCCAGCTCCATGACCGATTTGCGCAACTACTTAACGTTGCGTCTGGCGCTTCCGGATATCCTCATCGATCAGGAACCGCAAGTCGAGTATGATGAATATGAATTCATCCTGGGACTTATCCCCATCGTAGATTTCTTTAGCAGGTTAAAGTCCGGGAGCGAGCCGGAGGTTCTTAGAATCGACCGCTTCGATTTGGTCCGGGACATCCTTGAACCGCTGGCGAGCGTCTCAGAAGCACCGGCACCAAAGGTAGAGCTGGATTCTGAGTGGCAGGGGGTCCTATTTACGCAGCTTCGTAGTCGGGAGGGCGTCAAACTCCCTGAAAAGACCCTGCAGCTTGTCAGTTCCTACTTGTGCAAGATTCCCGACAGCGTGCTCAGAATTAGCGGCACGGGCTTTATCAGCCTGGCCAGGGACCCTTTCGTGCAAGTAAAACAAGTGGTTAACCTTCTCCAGATTTTGGAGGACTACAACCGCGCAGCAGCCAGGCCGTCGCAGATATGTTTGTCCTGCGGTTTGGTCATTGCATCCGGAAAGTCAAGTCAGGCCAACCCTTTCACCCTTCGCACTCTGGTCAAAGCCGCTCATCTGCTCTACGTTGCGCAGCAGTACTTTGAAGACAGGAGATCGGCGGGCAAGTTTTTGCTCCTGGCCAGCCCCAAGACTCTGGCCACCCTTGAAGCAAATGGCACCAGCCTCCTTCGGGTGCAAGAAGCGGAAATCTTACCGGGAGAGCAGGTTGAATGCGCTGAGATCATCTGGAACGATCCCCTGGCAAAAATCTCCCGAGCTCAGACTTACATTCTGGGCGACTATGAGGTCAAAGAGTCCCTCCTCGAGCATGCCAGCTACGCCACCTATTTGGCGATCGACCGCCGGCTCAGCCGGCGAGTGGTTTTGAAAGTCATTCCACCGCGGCACAGCGCGCGATATCTACAAAGCGAAAACGATCTCGACCTGCTTTATGACAGCATTCGCGCTATCGGACGCATCAGCCACCCCAGTATCGCGACCATTTTCGAGATGGGTGAGCAAGACTACATGATCTATCTTGCGCGGGAATACATCGAAGGCGCGACGCTGACCTCAGTTGACTGTTCATCAGAGTCCTGGGAGTACGAGTTGTCACTCACCCTGCTCAAGATTGTCCGGGCTCTGATGGTTGTTCACGCTCAGGGGGCAGCCCACTTAAATTTGAAGCCTGCCAATATCTGGTTGACAGAGGCACAGGGGATCAAGATTACGGATTTTCAATGTGTCGGATTCCAGAAAGAGGTTGTCCCCTCCAACATCATCCTTTATCCGGCACACTGGCGTTATCTGGCACCGGAAACGCTTGCCAGCGGGGAGGGAGACATTCGCAGCGATATCTACTCTCTCGGCACCATTGCCTATGAAATCCTGGCCGACCATCATCCTTACGACAGTGCCGGCAAAATTGAGACCCCACAAGACGTTTTCAAGATTGACATTCCGCCCCTGGAAAACCCGGCGAGACCCCACCACAAGAAATGGCGCGATGTCATCATGAAGGCAGTCACGGCCGAGCCGGACAAGCGCTTTCAGTCTCTGCAGGAGCTGGAGGCCCAATTGCGTGAGATTCAAACGGAGCTTGTGCCCCCAAACACCCCGTGATTCCCTGGCACAGCACGGCCCTTGCCGTCGCATCGCTGTGCCCGGCCGTCACACCTTGATCCGAGCCGAACCCCCCCCGGTTCCTTTTTCTTCGCTTGAACGCGTGCAAGATTTTGCTTGAATTCCTGGTTATTTGTTGCATATTATGGGTACGGTGAACTCAAATTGAACCCTGAAACGCTGCTCAGCGGCCATCAATCATCGATCATCGATTATCGATCCACGATTAATTCTAACCCGGAGGGATGACCATGAAACTCTACGATCTTTCACAGCCTTTGAACCAGGAGGCGCCATTCTGGCCCTATTATCCGCCATTCGAAGTCAAATATATCAAACGCAAGGCTGAGCATGGCGTCAATGCTCAGTATATCATGACTTCAAACCACATGGGTACACACCTGGATGCGCCGCGCCACTTCGTCACCGGCGGCATGACCATCGACGAAATTCCGCTGCAATGGCTTTACGGCCCGGGCGCCATCGTCGATCTCTCCGACGAAATGGAGGAGCTGGACGCCTATACCCCGGAAATGATCGAGAGACGGGTCGAGGTGCGCGAAGGCGACATCCTGATTCTTCACACCGGCTGGCACAAGTACGCCCAATTCGGCGAGCAGCCCGATGAAGAGAAGTACATCCACGTTCACCCCGGTGCTCATCCCAACATGGTGCAGTGGCTGCTCGACAAGAAAATCCACATCTGGGGCGTAGATTGTGTTTCGACCGACCACCCGATGAACTTGCCCATCGGGCGATTCCTCGGGAAAGGTATGCACGGCCACTGCGACCGCGTCCAGGCCAAATGCGCGGCCAAATTCGGTAAAGAGGAAATGAAGGAGCTCTTTCCGGACGAAGCCTATCAGCTCACGCACAACGGCCTGTTTCCACACAACTGCATGCATGTTGAAAACCTCGGTGGCGATATCGCAGCACCGGAGCTGCAAAACAAACGCACCTCGATTGGTGTCTTCCCCTGGAAGTTCAAAGGAGGCGAGGCGGCCTTTTGTCGCGTGGTGGCGTTTGTAGAGGCGTGAGCGACCTCGAAGAGATGGAAACTTCAGGCAACCGAAGACCCGGCCAGAACGGGCAACGAGAGGCGATGATGAATTATTCAAGCCTGCCCATCATCAGACAGGCATTCAACCACCGGCACCGTGTGGCGATTCTGGATGCGACCGGTGCGCACACCTATGATGAGCTGCTGCACGCGGCTCACAAGGTGGCCACCCGCCTGCTGAACAACAAGCTGGATCTGGAGCAAGCACGGGTGTCCTTCATGGTGGCGCCCGGTTTCGAGTATACGGCCGTGCAGTGGGGCATCTGGCTGGCTGGCGGCATTGCTGTCCCGCACTGCATCTCGCATCCGGTGCCGGAGCTCGAATATGTGCTCACTGACACGCAGGCGGAGGTTGTGGTTGCGGCGCCGGAATTCGGGCCGCTCTTGCGACCGCTCGCCAGTAAGCACAATCTCCGCTTTCTCTTGACACCGGACGTGCTCAGCCGGGCCGGGAGCCCGACGCTGCCGCAGGTCGACGTCAACCGGCGCGCCATGATTCTCTACACCAGCGGCACCACCAGCAAGCCCAAGGGCGTCGTCACGACCCACCGTAACCTGGCCGCGCAAATCGTGACGCTGGTGGAGGCCTGGGGCTGGACAGCCGACGACCACATCCTCAACGTCCTGCCGCTGCATCACACGCACGGCATCATCAACGTCATGTCTTGCGCCCTTTGGTCCGGCGCGATTTGTGAGTTTCTGCCAAAATTCGATGCCGACGCCATCTGGGAGAAATTCAGCACCGGCAAGCTAACCGTGTTCATGGCTGTGCCCACGATTTACATCAAACTGACCGACGCCTGGGAAGCCGCGGGCGCGGAGAGACAAAAGGCGCTGAGCGCGGCCTGTGCCCGTCTGCGGCTCATGGTCTCCGGCTCGGCAGCGTTGCCGGTGACGGTTTTCGAGAAATGGAAGACCATCACCGGCCACACCTTGCTCGAGCGCTACGGCATGACCGAAATCGGCATGGCGCTTTCCAATCCGCTCGAAGAAGAGAGACGGCCGGGGACAGTCGGCCAGCCGCTCCCGGGCGTAGAGGTACGAGTCGTTGCGGAGAACGGCCGCCTCATTTCTGAGGAAGGGACCCAGGGAGAGCTTCTTGTCAAAGGCCCGGGTGTTTTTCTGGAATATTGGCACAGACCCGAGGCGACGCAGGACGCCTTTCAGGAGGGCTGGTTCAAGACCGGTGATATTGTCACCGTCGAAGAGGGGTACTATCGCATTCTGGGCCGGAACTCTGTCGATATCATCAAGACCGGTGGCTACAAAGTCTCAGCCCTGGAAATCGAGGAGGTGCTGCGGACCCACCCGAAAATCAAAGAGTGCGCCGTCGTGGGCGTCCCGGATTCGCAGTGGGGCGAATGCGTCTGCGCGGCCTTGACGCTCAACAAAGGAGCGTCTTTGACCACCGAGGCGTTGCGAGCCTGGGCGAAACAAAGGCTTGCCAGGTACAAAGTCCCCAACCGTGTGCTCCTGATGGAGGCCCTGCCACGCAACGTCATGGGCAAAGTGATGAAGCCGGAAATCATAAAAGCTTTTTGGCTTCCGAACTCTGTGTAACCCTTCGCTGGATTGATAAATCAGGAGCCAATCAGGTTCAAGATGACAGTCTCGGAATCCTTTCCAATTTCCCATGAGCGGATGGTCTTTGTATTTGACCCCCAGCGGTTCTTTGGCAACTAGTTTATCGATAACTGTCCTGAGTTTGGTGAGATCTTTGTGAAGCGCAACCTGAGTAAGATACATCGAGATAGCCTCCGACATTGAAATGTTGAGGGTTTTTAAGATTCTCTGCGCCCTGGTTTTTATTTCAGGATCGATTCG
>JBHHXT010000018.1:0-47546 GCA_046757165.1 bacterium
TGGGGTTTGTTGACACACGGATTCAGGCTGGAAGCCTGAGATACTATGAAATTAGTATTGCCATTTCTGGGGTTTGTTGACACCCGAGTTCCAGGGCCCAAAAACACCTTGACTTGCTGTTGAAATATCTTTATATTTATTTCTGTTTTGAATAGATAACTCAAGATAAAATAAGCTTTAATCCTGAGAGTTGGAACGCACCGGTGACCGACGACGAGTTGATAAGGAAAACGCTCACGCTGGCGAAGAAAGGGCAGGGCCATGTCAGCCCGAATCCCATGGTCGGCGCAGTGATCGTAAAGGACAACCGGGTCATCGGAGAGGGGTATCATCGGAGATTTGGCCTGGAGCATGCTGAGGTCGTGGCCCTGAATTCCGCCCGGGAGAGTGCTTCAGGGGGCAGCCTGTATGTCAACCTGGAGCCGTGTTCTCACTTCGGCAAGCAACCACCGTGCGTGGACCGCATTGTCGAATCCGGCATCCGGCGGGTCGTGGTCGGGACCCTCGATCCGAATCCCCGGGTACAGGGTCGGGGAATCCGGTTTCTTCTCGAGCATGGCATCGAGGTGGTATCCGGGGTTCTGGAGAAGAAGTGTCACCAATTGAACGCACCGTTTTTCAAGCACGTCACCACGGGATTGCCCCTGGTCACGCTAAAGATCGCGCAGACGCTTGACGGCAGAATTACCGCCTCCGACGGCGGCTCGAAGTGGATTTCTTCGCGGGAATCCAGAAAGGTCACGCACAAGCTGCGCCGCGAGCATGACGTCATTCTGGCCGGCATTGGCACGGTTCTCAAGGACGATCCGCAGCTCAACGTCCGGCTTGTCGATGGCCAGCACCCGACGCGGGTCGTGCTCGATAGCGGTCTGCGCATTCCACTGGCGGCGAAATTGCTCAACGATTCGCTGGTGCAGCGCACCATCATCGCAACCACCGCGGGGCGCGAGTGCCGCGACAAGTGTGCGCAGCTCGAGCGAAAAGGGGCGCGGCTCTGGCAGATACCCATGACAGAAGCAAATCAGGTGGACCTGACGGCCCTGTGCCAGAAACTCGGGCAGGAGGGATTCACGTCCGTGCTGGTTGAAGGCGGGGCGCGTGTGTTTTCGAGCTTCTTGCGGGCTGGATTAGTGGATAAGCTGGCGATTTTCGTCGCCCCAAAGATTCTCGGCGCCGGGTTGAGCGCGGTACAAAACCTCGGCGTTGAACATTTGCAGGACTGCATTCAGCTCGTAGAGTTTAGCAGCAAAAAGGTCGGTCAGGATATTCTGCTGACTGGCAGTATCCTTTCAAATGGCTCATAGACCATGTTTACCGGACTGGTAGAAGAAGTTGGAGTTGTGCGGCAGGCGCAGCGGCGCGCGGGGGCGATTCGATTGACCGTGGCAGCAAAGACGGTTCTCCAGGACCTGGCGGTGGATGCGAGCATCGCTGTGAGCGGGGTCTGTCTGACCGTGGTCTCGGTTGCCGGGAGCACCTTTGACCTCGAGGCGGTGCAGGAGACGCTGCGCAAAACCACGCTCGGCGCGCTCCATCCAGGCTCAAAAGTCAACCTGGAACGCGCGCTTCGCTTTGCGGACCGGTTGGGGGGACACCTGGTGCAGGGGCACGTGGACAGTGTCGGCGAGGTCGTGGGTGTGCACGCTCAGGCCGCCGGAACGCTTCTAAGCATCCGTTTGCCGCCTGATAAGATGAAATACGTCATCTCTGAAGGGTCCATTGCCGTCGATGGCGTCAGCTTGACCGTCGCACGCATCAAAAACAATGAAATCACGATTTCCTTGATTCCACATACCTCGAGCAAAACAACTCTGGGCGCCCTGACGATTGGCGACCCTGTCAACATCGAAGTTGACCTGGTCGGAAAATACGTGGAAAATATTCTGATGAAATCAGAGGGAACAGAGCTGTCAGAGAACAGGCTACGAGCTTTGGGTTTTCACACTTAAACCGACAGTGGAGCTATGTTTGACAAGATCGAAGATGCAATCGAAGACTATCGTCAAGGCAAGATCCTGATCGTCATCGATGACGAGGATCGGGAGAATGAAGGTGACTTCATCATGGCGGCTGAGAAGGTCACGCCGGAAAAGATCAACTTCATGGCCAAATACGGCCGCGGCTTGATCTGTGTGCCAATGACAGGCGAACGCCTGGATAAGCTGGAGCTGCACTCGATGGTGCCAAAGAACACCGAGAAACTGAAGACGTACTTTACGGTCTCGGTTGATGCCAAGCAGAACACCACCACTGGCATCTCGGCATTTGACCGCACCGAGACGATCCGGGCGCTGATCAACCCGGAGACCCGGCCAGATGACCTGGCGCGACCGGGCCACATCTTCCCATTGCGTGCCCGCACAGGCGGCGTCCTCGTCCGCGCCGGGCACACCGAAGCAGTCGTTGACCTGGCCAAATTAGCGGGGATGTATCCTGCTGGCGTGCTTTGCGAGATCATGGATGATGATGGCACCATGGCCCGCGTGCCAAAGTTGAACGAGGTCGCCAAAAAGTTTGGTCTGAAATTCATCACTATTCAGGCCCTGATCGAGTACCGCCGGCGCACCGAGAAGCTGGTCAGGAGAAAAGTCACCACTGAGCTGCCGACCGAATATGGAGAATTCATCCTGCACCTGTATTCGAGCGAGATCGATCAGCAAGACCACGTGGCATTGGTCAAAGGAGATGTGAGTGCCGGTGAGCCGACGCTGGTCAGAGTGCACTCACAGTGTTTGACTGGGGATATCTTCGGGTCCATGCGCTGCGATTGTGGCGAGCAATTGCAAGCTGCCATGCGCAAGATAAGCGAGAACGGCAAAGGGGTGGTGCTCTATATGCGCCAGGAGGGGCGAGGCATCGGCCTGGAAAACAAGCTGAAGGCCTATAATCTGCAGGACCAGGGCAAGGATACGGTCGAAGCAAACGAAGCTCTGGGCTTCAAACCGGACCTGCGGCATTATGGCGTGGGTGCACAAATCCTGTATGACCTGGGGATTCGCAAAATCCGGCTGCTGACAAACAACCCCAAGAAAATCGTCGGCATCTCCGGTTACGGCCTGGAGGTCGTGGAACGGGTCAATATCGAGGTGCCGCCCAACAAAGTAAATGCGAAGTACCTGGCCACGAAGCGTGACAAGTTGGGACACATGCTGAGTCTCGAGGAGCCGGACGACCACACAAAACATCAATTCTTGATCAATAACATGGATGGGGAGCTGAAATGAATTCGTTTGAGGGCAAGCTTCGTGCAGAGGGAAAGAAATTCGGAATCGTGATCGGACGGTTCAATGTCTATATCGGCCGGGAGCTGTTGGCGGGCGCCAAAGATTGTCTGTGTCGGCATGGCGCAAGAGAAGAGGACATTTCTGTCGCCTGGGTCCCCGGCTCTTTTGAGATCCCGATGGTCGCTCAGGCCATGGCCTCGTCGCGGAAATACGATGCAGTCATCTGTTTGGGCGTGCTGATTCGGGGCCAGACGCCGCATTTCGACTACATTGCCGCCGAGGCAACCAAGGGGATCGCCCACGTAGGCCTCACCACCGGCGTGCCGACTTCTTATGGTGTCATTACCGCCGACACTCTGGAGCAAGCCATCGAACGCGCGGGAACGAAGGCGGGCAACAAGGGATGGGATGCAGCGCTTGCCGCTATCGAGATGGCTGACCTGCTCACGCAATTATCATGAACTTGACTTTTCGGGGAGTTGTGATCCAGATGATTTACCGGACGTGTCTCTTTTCTTTTTGCATGCTAATCCTCCTGTCCGGCCCGGCCCGGACGCAGGTTGTGGAATGGCAAAGTTTCACCAGCGTCGGAACGATTCGTGACATGGATATCGCCTCCGGGTCTGTGTGGGCGGCCTCCAGCGGTGGCGTATTGCGACTTCGCGGCCCGGAGCATCTCAGCAGCAAGTTTACCAACACCGAGGGGTTGACCGCCAACGATGTCGTGGCGGTCGAGATCGACCGGCGGGGTTCAATTTGGTTTGCCCTGGCTGATGGCGTGCTCAATCGCTACTTCCCCGAACAAGAGCGGTGGGAAATCGTGCAGGACTACCAGGAGCAACAGATTACCGCCATCGTGGCATTCGGCGACTCGCTCTACCTGGCTCTGGGGATTGGGGTGAGTCTGTACACCATCGACAAGCGCGAAGTGAAAGAGACCTACACCAACTTTGGTCTCTCCTCGGGGGCCAACGTCGAGAAGATCGCCGCAAATTCCGTGTTCCTGAACGGCACCGATATCTGGGTTTCGACCAGCAAGGGCATCGCCAAATCGTCGATCACGCTTCCCAATTTGCAGGCCCCCTCCAGTTGGGTGCAATTTACCACCCAGCAAGGATTGCCGAGCAATGAAATCAGCAACATTGTCGTCCTGGGTGGCGTCTCGTATGCTGCCACCAGTTCAGGAGTTGCACGGCAGGTTTCGGGCCAGTGGCAGCGTGTCGGCTCTTTGACCAGCCCAATCGTCACCCTGGCTCTGGCTCAGGCCAATCGGTTTTTTGAAGTTAGCACCGTGCTTGCGGTGACGGGCAATGGCGTGTTCTGGCTCGACCCGTCAGATAGCTGGCAGCCATTGGGTGCGGAACTCGATGACGTCACCGCGGTCGCGGCTGACGAGGCGGGCAACGTCTGGATAGGACGGCAGAACCTGGGCCTGGCAACTTTTGATTTCGACAGGACGGAGTGGAACCTGTTCGTCATAAACGGTCCGGCGAGCGATGATTTCAAAAGCATGACGCTGGACTCAAAAGGCCGGCTCTGGTGTGCGTCGCAAGTCGGTGGCATCCACATGCTGGAGGGAAGCAAGTGGAGGAATTTTTCAAGAACCACCGGCCTGCCCAGCAATGACTACCGCACCATCATTGAAGACCATGACGGCAGGATCTGGGTCGGAAGCTGGGGCGGTGGCATCACCATCCTGGAAGAGACAGCGCCGGACTCGTTCAGGATATCGAGAATCGATACCTCTGATGGCGTTCTTTCTGCCTTTGAACCCAATTCGGCATTTGTGCTCGTCAACGGCATGACCAGAGACCAGGCGGACAACATCTGGATCCTGAACCGGCAGGCCGTCAACACGCGAGTGCTGGCAAGCCGCATGCCCGATGATACCTATGTCCATTTTTCTACCAATGCGGGTCTCAAATCGAGATTTGTCAACCATATCGAAATCGACCGCGGCGGCCGTGTGTGGCTCGGCACCGACGACCAGGGGATTCAGGTAATCGATTACAACGGAACCCTCTCCAACCCCTCTGATGATGACTTCAGCCAGGGACTCACCACCAATGACGGCCTGTTCAAGAATGAAATTACGGCTCTGGCTGAAGACCTGGATGGCACGATGTGGATTGGAACGGTCGAAGGACTCCATTTCTGGGCGGGCGGTTTGGTCGGCAATCAGTTCGGGATTATCAACAACGCCATCACCGCTATCGGGGTCGACGGCCGCAACAACAAGTGGATCGGCACCATTAATGGCCTGACCCTGCTGCGGCGGGACCGTGACAAGATCGCTGACTTTGCACCCGGCAACAGTCCATTGGTGAGCGGCAACATTCAATCGTTTGCCTTTAACGAAAACACCGGCGAGGTCTGGATTGGAACGGACCAGGGTCTGTCCCGCGCCATCACTCTGTTTACCGCGCCAAAGGAGGACCTGAGTCAGCTGACCGGCTTTCCCAACCCGTTCGTCATCGATGGCTCAGGCCGGCGTTTCACCATTACCAACCTGGCCGAGGACACCAGTGTCAGCATTTACACGCCCTCGGGAGTGTTGGTGAAGTCGTTCGCCGATGAGGCGCAGGTTTTATGGGATGGCACGGATAGAGAGGGTAATCCGGTCGCAAGCGGAATTTATGTTTTTCTTGCGTATACAAACAATAACATTTCTGCTTCGGGAAAGGTCGCCGTCATCCGGCGCTAAGACACCCTCGTGGTAAGATATTAGCCATAGGTGGCCGAGAATGAATCAGGAACAATGTGGCAAAGTAGAAAGGTGCAGATGAGGGTGAGATGCTAATATCGCTCACGGTGAAAAATTACGCCGTCATTGCAGACGCTGAGATCCAATTTGGGCGCGGACTCAACATTTTGACCGGTGAGACCGGCGCGGGCAAGTCGATCATCCTGGGTGCGCTTGCGACCATATTGGGCGATCGCGTCGATACATCTGTCTTGCGTGCGCGTGCAGATAAAGCGATTATCGAGGGCCATTTTGATATCAGCAACAACGCCGTGCTCGAGGCTTACTTGCAGGAGCACGGCCTTCAGGACCAGGCGGAGGATCTTTGGCTGCGACGTGAAATTCATCAAAACGGGCGAACGCGCGCCTTCATCAACGACACGCCTGTTCAATTGTCAGTTTTGCAAGAAGTCGGCGATTGGCTCGTTGACCTGCATGGTCAGCATGAGCACCAGTCCCTGCTGAAAGTGCAGAGTCATCTCAGGTTCCTGGACCAATACGGCGACCTGGAGATGGCGGTGCGTGGCCTGGCTTCCGCTTTCAAGCGGTTGCAAAAACTCTCACTGCAATTGCAAGAGGTGGAACAAAGACAAAAGAACGTGCAGGAAAAAAGTGACTTCTATTCCTTTCAAATTGATGAAATTAGTAAAGTTAACCCCACTGCGGAAGAGGAGCAGGAGCTGCTGAAGGAAGAAAAGATAATCCAGCACAGCGAGCGGCTCTACAATTTGACGCAGGAATTGTCGCGCATCCTTTACGATGACCATGCCTCGATATTCGACCAACTTAGCCACTTGCAAACTGGTCTTCTAGAGCTTGAAGGTATCGACGATAGCTTCTCGCAGTACAAAAAGGAGTGTGAATCCGTCCGTCTCATCATCGAAGAGATGGCCAAAGCATTTCAAACCTACGGCTCAAAAATCGAGTTCAATCCCCAGCGTCTGGAGGCGATCCAGAATCGGATCTCAGAGCTGTCCGGCCTGAAGAAAAAGTACGGTCGCGATCTGAAGGGGATTCTCGAGTATCGGGAGCAGATAAGCGAGGAGCTCGCCCGGTTTGAGAGCCTGGCCGATGAGATCGCGGCTGTGCGGCAGGAAATCGAGGCAGAAAAGGCCACCCTGACCCGGCTTTCTCTCGACTTGAGCCAAAAGCGACAGGCGGTGGCAGACAAGGTTCAGAGCCTGATCCCTGAGGTTTTAGCTTATTTGGGCATGCCTGGATCCCGTTTCAAAGTGGTGCTCAAGTATCAAGATGATCCAAATGGAGCGGTCACGGTTCAGGGTAGACCGGTAAGGGTAAACGCGTCTGGCATAGATTTTGCTGAATTCATGATCTCAACCAATGTCGGCGAGGAGGAGAGACCGCTCGCAAAGGTCGCATCCGGCGGCGAAATATCCCGAATCATGCTGGCTCTAAAATCGATCATGGCGAAACAAGGCCAGGTTCCCGTTCTGATCTTTGATGAAATCGATATTGGAGTTTCGGGAAGGATGGCACGTGCGGTTGGGCGGAAGTTGCGGGAGCTTTCGGACTTTCATCAAGTGATTTGTATCACTCACTTGCCGCAGATTGCCAGTATGGGACATCACCACTACCTTGTCGAAAAGACTGAGCGTACAGGGCGAATGGAGACGACGATTCGAAAACTCGCAGCCGCTGAAATAGAAGAGGCCATCGCGAAGCTCCTGGCAGGAGAAAGCGTTTCTGAAGCGCACCTGAACAGTGCGCGCGAGCTCTTACAAGATGCTGTCGTAACTTAGGAGGTGTGTTGGACAAGATTGTCATACAGGGTGGGAAGCCGTTGCAGGGAAAGGTGGAAATTGGCGGCGCGAAGAATGCCGTGCTGCCCATCATGGCCGCAACCCTGCTGGCCGAAGGTGTTTTTCACATCGAGAATGTGCCGGATCTGCGGGATGTCAAGACGATGGCACATCTGCTGCGCATCATCGGGGCCAGGGTTGAATTCGAGAATCATACCCTCACCATTGACACACACCATTGCAATTTCTTCGAGGCGCCGTACGAGCTGGTCAAAACCATGCGCGCTTCGATTTATGTTCTGGGACCCTTGCTTGCCAAATTCTCGCAAGCCAGGGTTTCCCTACCCGGCGGCTGCGCCATCGGGTCGCGGCCGGTAGATTTGCACGTCAAAGGGTTGCAGATGCTCGGCGCTGACATCACCCTCGAGCGCGGATACATCGTCGCCAGGGCGAGGAAATTGACCGGCGCCAATATCAATTTTGATATTTCGAGCGTTGGCGCAACCGGCAACGTGTTGATGGCCGCTGCTTTGGCAGAAGGCAAAACAGTGCTCGATAATGCCTCGCGGGAGCCGGAAGTCAGCGCGCTGGCAGAGTTTCTGGTCAAAATGGGGGCGAGCATCGAGGGCATCGGGACCTCACGTCTGACCATTGACGGGGGCAAAAGACTTCAGCCGGCTGATTATCATGTCATCCCTGACCGAATCGAGACCGGGACGTTCATGATAGCTGCTGCGATCACTGCCGGCGAGGTCGAGCTCACGGGTACGGACCCCGCACTGGTTGCCAGTTTGGTTGCGAAGCTGGGCGAGATCGGTGTTCGTGTGGAGCTGGGCCAGTCAACAATTCATTGCCAGTCACCAGAGAAGGTGCAGGCAGCCAATATTACCACCTCGCCCTTTCCCGGGTTTGCCACGGATTTGCAGGCGCAGTGGATGGCGCTCATGTCTGTGGCAGAAGGCAGCAGTGTCCTCACCGAGACGATCTTTTTTGACCGCTTCATGCATGTCGCCGAGCTCAACCGCCTGGGGGCACAAATTGAAATGAACGAAAATGTCGCGGTCGTAAAAGGGGTGGAGCGACTGGTTGGAGCGCCCGTGATGTCGACTGACCTGCGCGCAAGTGCCAGTCTCATCCTGGCCGGACTGCAAGCCGAGGGGCAAACTGAGGTTTTGCGCGTTTATCATTTGGACCGGGGATATGAGAGAATCGAGAAGAAATTGCAGGCCCTGGGGGCACAAATCTGGCGAGAAGCAGGGGGACTGTAATTTTTGTGAGAAATATCATGGGGAACTTAATCAACGTGAGTAATCGGTTTTTGCACCGGTTAGTGTTTCAAGAGAAGGAGTACGCATCATGACAGAGTTAAGAAAGATTTTCGGAACCTCCCTATTATCCTTGATGCTGGTGATTTGGGGGCTCTTCATGGTTTGCAGCGGACGCGTACCGGACGTCGTTTACGAAGATGACTTCATGGTGGACGATGTGGCTTTCCAGGACGATTTACCCGAAGATGACAATTCAGAGTTGATGACACAACTGGCGGTTCTCGATGATGATGAGACCACGAGACTGGAAGATCATCAAAGAAACGAGATTCTCGAAGCCCTGGGGATTGATCTGGGAGGCTCGGAGATCAGCCGCAAGGAGGAAGAGGAGTTTCTCAACGAGGAGCTCTTCCTGGACCTGGAAGTCGAGATCGCGGAGCTCGAAAAGCTGAACAAGCGCAAGAATACGGTCGCAGATAGTCTCCGCACCGAGTTGCAAGATGCCGACTACCATCTCACCGCGTTGAATCGCGTTGTTGGAGAGGAAGGCGCGCAATATGCTTCTTCAACGCGGACCGCGCCCAGGCTGAACGCCGGTAGCAATTCGCAATTTGCAGCAGAGTATCAAGATGCGCTCGACGAAGTTTATTCGCGCCGGTTCACAGCGGCCATAGCGAAATTCAGACAACTGCTGCTGCAAATGGACATTCGGGATAACCTTGCCGACAATTGCCAGTACTGGATCGCGGAGTCCTACTATGCCATGGCCAGCTACGAGGCCGCTATCGCTGAATTTGAAAAAGTATTTGCATTCGACAACAACAACAAAGAGGATGACGCCCAATTCATGATCGGGCTGACCTACATCAAGCTCGGTAATTCCTCCCTGGCGCAAATGGAACTGCAGAACTTGATGATATTCTATCAGGACAGCGAGTATGTCGCGCGCGCTGAGCGTGAGTTTGGTGAGTTGAACATCTAACCGTTCCGCTCTTCTTCACAACTTCGCAAAATAATTGCTTTCTTTTTGCAATATATTTTATTATTTATTATAGCAGCATAAAATGAACGTAACGGAGTCGCCACAGGAGGGACTCCGTTACGTTTCGTTGCTATGAGAGGTGGAGAGAGCGTCCCTTTGCTTGTCGGTCTAAAAAGAACACCTCCCCCTTAGGTTCGTCTTAATTTTCTACAATTTCTCACACGAGCTTCATCGGTCAGACAGAGATCTATGACAGAATTTGTTCACCTCCACAACCATTCTCACTACAGCCTGTTGGATGGCGTCTGCAAACTGGACGATTTCGTCAGCGAAGCTGTCAAGAATGACATGCCGGCGCTGGCGTTGACGGACCACGGCAATATGTTTGGGGCCATCGAGTTCTACCAGGTGGCGCGAAAACATGGCGTCAAGCCCATTATCGGCGTGGAAGCTTACGTGGCGCCAGGAAGCAGAAAAGAGCGCAAGTATTCCGAAGGCAGCGCAGCGACCTCATTCCACCTGGTTCTGCTGGCAAAGAGTCTTGCCGGCTACCAGAACCTGATGCGCCTGGTGTCAATCGGCTTTTTGGAGGGCTTCTACTACCGACCACGCATGGACAAAGAGGTGTTGAAGCAGTACAGCGAAGGGCTGATCGCGTTGTCCGCGTGTTTGAAAGGAGAGGTCTCTTACACGTATCTCAAGAAAGGATACGATGCCGCTCGAAAGATCGCCCAGGAATACCTGGAAATTTTCAAGGACGACTACTACCTGGAGATACAGAATCACGGCATCAAGGAAGAGGATCAGGCGCGCGAAGGCATCATCGAGCTGAGCAAGGATTTGAGCATCCCGATTGTGGCCACCAATGACGTCCACTATCTGAGAAAAGACCACTATTTGCCCCATGACTGCTTGATTTGTTTGCAGACAGGCAAGGATCGTGACGACCCGAAACGATTGCGCTACTCCACCAATGAAATCTATTTCAAGAGTCAGCAGGAAATGGCTGAAACGTTCCCGGGGTATGAGGACGCCTTAAAGAGAACGCAGGAGGTTGCCGGCAAATGCAACGTGGAGCTAAATCTCAAAGTGACGTACCTGCCAAAGTTCGAGATTCCGGAAGATGAGCCGGCCGCTACCCTGGATGACTATCTGGCCAAGCTCGCCTATGAGGGCGCACGCGAGCGCTTTGGCGAGATCACGCCACAGGTGGAGGAACGCCTGCAGCATGAGCTGGGCATCATCAAAGAAATGGGGTACTCCGGCTACTTCCTGATCGTGATGGACTTCATTCGATATGCCAAGCAACAGGGCATTCCCGTAGGCCCGGGGAGAGGCTCGGCCGCCGGCAGCCTGGTTTCTTATTGTTTGCAGGTCACCAACATCGACCCGTTGAAATATAACCTGATTTTCGAGCGCTTCCTGAACCCCGAGCGTGTAACCATGCCGGACATCGATATCGATTTCTGTTATGAGCGGCGCGAAGAGATCATCCAGTACGTGAAGGAAAAATACGGCGAAAAGAATGTCACTCAAATCATTACTTTTGGCACGATGGCGGCCCGGGCGGTCATCCGGGACGTCGGCCGGGTTTTGAAAATCAGCTATAGCGATGTCGACCGCATTGCCAAGATGATCCCGGCGTCACCAAAAATGACCCTGGAGAAAGCGTTCGAGCTCGTGCCTGATCTGCTCGAGCTGGCCGATGAGAACGAGACTTACCAGCAGCTCATCGACTACTCTCGTGTTCTGGAAGGGTTGGCGCGCCATGCCTCGACGCACGCCGCCGGTGTCGTGATCACCCCGGACGATTTGACCAATTATACGCCGCTCTACAGGTCCTCCCAGGGCGACATCACGACTCAGTACGACATGAAAATCCTGGAAAGGATCGGTGTGTTGAAAATGGATTTTCTGGGTCTGCGCACCTTGACGGTCATCCAAAAGGCGGTCGATGCGCTTGCGGAGAAGGGCATCGAGGTAGACATCAACAGGGTGGATCTGGAAGACAAAGAAACCTATGAACTGTTTTCCAGAGGAGAGACGGTGGCGGTTTTCCAGTTCGAAAGCTCGGGGATGCGCGAGTATCTGCGAAAGCTCAAGCCGCAGGTGTTTGATGATTTGATTGCCATGAATGCGCTCTACCGTCCTGGTCCAATGGATTGGATTGACGACTTTATCGCCCGGCGCCAGGGTCGCAAGACGATTGAGTATTTGCATCCTCTGCTCGAGCCAATTCTCGAGGAAACCTACGGCATCATCGTTTACCAGGAGCAGGTGATGCGCATCGCCAGCACCCTGGCGGGATTCAGCATGGGCAAAGCGGACTTGTTGCGTTCGGCCATGGGGAAGAAAAAAAAGAAGTTGATGGCGGAGCAGCGCGTGTTGTTTTTGCAAGGATGTGCCGAGAGGCAAATCCCTGAGAAGCTGGCCAATGAAATCTTTGACCTCATGGACAAATTCGCGGGCTACGGCTTCGTCAAACCGCATGCGACATGTTACGCCCACGTTGCCTTCCAGACCGCTTACTTGAAGCGCCATTATCCGGCGGAATTCATGGCAGCCACAATCTCCAGCGAAATGGGAAGCACAAACCGGGTTGTGATTCTCATCGAAGAGTGCAAGCGCATGGGAATTACGGTCAAGCCGCCGGATGTGAACGAAAGCTTCTACGACTTCAAGGTGGAGGGTAAGGAAATCCGTTTTGGTCTTGGCGCCATCAAGAACGTTGGCAAGAACGCCATCGAGTCGATTATCAACTCCCGGCAACGGGATGGGCGTTTCACGAGCATCTTTGAGTTCTGCGAGCGCGTGGATTCGCGCCAGGTGAACAAGAAGGTGCTTGAAAGCTTGATTCAGGCAGGGGCCATGGACTCCCTGGAAGGCCATCGCGCGCAGAAGCTGGCGGCCATCGAAACCGCAATCAACTTCGCCCAATCGGCCCAGGCGGCAAAGATAAGACGGCAGACCTCCATTTTTGATCTGGATGACGCCAACGCCGGCGTGGCCAGCTATCCGATGCTGCCGATGGTTTCACCCTGGAAAGATTCCCATGTTCTGGCGCTGGAAAAGGAAATACTCGGCTTTTATGTCTCCGGTCATCCGCTCGACAAGTTCAACCAGGAAGTGCGCACGTTCGCCACCGTCACGCTCGAGGCCATCCACGAATGCAAGGATGGCACGGAAGTTCGCGTTTGCGGGATCGTGACTGAAAGCAAGAACATCTTCGACCGCAAGAACAAACCGATGGCGTTCGTAACTCTGGAAGACTTTCATGGCTCTGTTGAAATCATCGTCTTTTCCAGCGTGTATGAAGACGTTCAACAGGATTTGCAGCCGGATTCAATGGTTGTCGTGACAGGCCGCGTCAGCACACGCGAGCAGGAGCCGGCCAAGATTCTGTGTGAAAGCGTGGTTCCGTTGCTGCAGGCCTGGGAGGAGTTTGGCAAGAGCCTTTACCTGAGCATGAATGTCATCGGCGTCGATGATCCGTTGTTGAACCAGGTTTCGGAGATTCTGAAACAAAACCCGGGGGGTTGCAATCTTTTCATAAATCTGAACATCCCGGAGAAGGAGCCGAAAACAATTAAGTCCAAAAATCTCAAAGTCAAGCCTTCTGTCGACATGCTCACCAAGCTGCGCAACTTGCTGGGACAGGAGAATGTCTGGATGGAGGGCTAATCAACTGGTATCCATTTTGGTTATTCAAGGAAAGGAGCTTGAAATGGAAAAACTCATTGCTCGCGTCAAAACTATCCTTGTGACTCCTGAAAAAGCTTTGCAGGAGGTCAAAGATGAAGCAATGAACATCACAGAAACCATGAAGCAGTATGTGGCGATTCTTGCCGCCGTTCCAGCGGCCGCTACTTTTTATGGCCTGTTGCGCAGTGAGTCATTTTTTAGTAATTTGATCTACAGTGCTTTTGTTTTCGCGATAGGACTCGCCGGCGTGTTTGTTTCTGGAAAGATCATTGACGCCTTCGCGCCCCACTTCAATTCGACCAAGAACGATTTGAATGCGTTCAAGCTCTCCTTGTGCGCCTTTACGCCTGCGTTGTTGGCCGGACTTTTCACCATCAATCCCGATATGTGGATTCTGTGGCTCTTAGGCTCTTTTTATGGCGTCTATGTTCTCTACCTCGGAGTGCCCGTGTTGATGGAGACACCAGAAGATAAACGCATTGCTTATGCCGCAGTCAACGCTGTGGTGATCTATGTTGTCATGTTGATCTTGCTGACCCTTGCCAGGAGCGTCGCTTTTGGAAGGGCGGCAGATGCGCTGCGCTAAGGCGCTCGTCTCAGCAATCTCAGTATTGAACAGCGCTCGCGCCTGAGTTGGGAGCGTGGCCGGACGGTCCGCAGTGCAATAGAGCGACAAATAGGTGTTGCGGACGTCCTGCCAAAAAACGTGATTTCCGGCTGATCTTTTCCAGCGAACAAAATGGCCCGGGAGGGCCATTTTGCCCCGTTCCGTCCTTGATGTGTCTGCGTGTGGCAGGAATGCCCGCGCCTCCCCTGTCTCCTTAACTCCGGTTCTATTTCATTTTTCCTCCATTACGGAAGTGTATTACGTTCGTGTAACGATCCGGGGTAAATCATGGTGTAACCCGGGACGGTGGCCTCCCATTAAGTATTTATTAATATTATGCCTACCCGTTCAGTTGCTCTCCTGGTACGCTCTTTGCCATCTCTGGTGACGGAGGTTACACGCTCACTTCACCAGGGCACGTACTCAGGAAAGAGCAAGACTCAGCTCAGTTTTAACACCAAAACTAAGAGGGGTAGTCACATGTTTAAGGGCATATTCGTATTTACAGTTATGCACCTCGCCCTCATTGGCACGGTGCTCGGAGATGGCACGATTTCGATTATCAAGGTGAACGGTCCTTATGGCATCATCAGCAAGGGCGCTAACCAGGGCCTGCAGGAGGGGCAGATGCTGTCTGTGAAAAGGGCAACCCGGCAGGGTCCCGTTGACATCTGCGAAGTGAAGGTCATTCGAACGACGGCGAATCGAGCGGCGATTGAGCAGATCGGCAGGAGTCGCGGGGTGCTTATCAGAAAAGGCGACCAACTTTTTGAACGGAATCGGCCGAGTTCCGATGTGCGGCGCCAACTGAGCCGAAGGGAGAGTCGTGCGAGCAGTCGACTCGCCAGCGATCCTGTGCCGAGGCCTTCGACGCAAAGTAATTTCGAACCCATCACCGAGCCTGCCCACGATCCCGTGGCCACCGATGACCTCGAGGTGTATAGACCTCCCAAAGGTCAGGTGTATGGCGCGGTTGGCCGGTTCCGCAAGCCATGGATCGGGCTTAATGTTGGCGGGATGTTTCCTGGCGGGGAGCTCTCGAGCGCGTATTCCGCCAGCCCGAAGTTTGGCCTGAGCTACCTGGTTGCCACCGGCCGTGATTTCCATTTGGGTGTGGAAATCAATCATGCCGTTTTGAGCGGGTCAGCGTTCGGCGGCAGCTCAGCCTTCAGCAATGATGCCTCCTCGATGCTGGAAGCGCTGGTGATCTTTCAGAAATTTTTTGGCGACTACTTTTTCGTCGAAGGAGGAGCGGGCATCTTTCGCCCGAAATTGCGTCTAACCTCGGTTGACGATGTTGAAACCACTTATTCCTCGACCCATTTGGGCTTCGTTGGCGGCGCCGGCTTCTTTGTTCCGACCAGTCCGTTCGCAGGCTTCACCATGAAGGGGCGGATGCACAATTATTATGACAAGACCAGCAAACACTATTTCGGCTTGTCGGGCGGATTTAGATTCAAGATTAGATAGCGCAAAAAAAAGCCTCGGTATTCGAGAAGTCAGGCAAAGAAGTAGAGTCGAATGAATACCGAGGCCCAAAATTAAGGAGGAACATATTACTGTTGACCTATTTAACTATCGTACGGTGGGTTCGTTTTCTTGAGCTGGTTTGAGCACTTTTAACCCGGGCTTGTCTCGGGTTTTCTTTTGGTGGCGTATCGCCATTCCCATGAATTTGTCCACATCATCTTCCAGGTCACAGAATTCCCCAAATTTTCCTCTTGACTAAGTGTCAAAAAATTGTTACTATTGGCCTTAAATTTGGCTCGCGTTGTTGACTTTCCCATTCAAAAGCTAAAATCAAGGGTTTCAATGCTCCTAAACTTCGCTAGTGTCCTGATCTTCCTGGTGTTTGGTGCCCTGTTCGTCGGCGTAAATCTGCTGCTTTCCAGGCTGATTCAGACCCGCAATCCCCACCCCATGAAACTGAGTACTTATGAGTGCGGCGAGATAGCCGAAGGCCATTCCTGGATACAGTTCAATATCCGGTTCTACGTTATCGCCCTTGTTTTTCTCATCTTTGAAGTAGAGATTGTCTTCTTGTTTCCCTGGGCAACGGTGTTCAAGGACCTGGGCTTATTTGCGTTCATCGAAATGATGATCTTCGTTTTTATCCTTTTGGTTGGATTAGCTTATGTCTGGGCAAAAGGGGATCTTGAATGGGAAAAGCCAAAGGCAGTGCCAGCACCAGAGTTGTCATCCGTAACTGAAAAACAACCATTGACTGAAGTGATAGCCTCATAGCTCAAGAGAAGAAAGGATACTGGACTACGGAATGCCCATACTCAACGCGAATTTGACTTTGCAGGCTTCAACGTTGCTCAATCTCCCTGAACTTCTAACGACAATCATTTTCCTGGTCTTAGGTGCGGTCATCTTTACAGGGGCGGCTGCGGTGTTGGCTTTAGTCGGCGTTTATCTCGAGCGCAAGATCTCTGCGCATATGCAAGATCGCCTGGGCCCGATGGAAGTCACGACTGAAATCCCCTTGCTCAAGAACATTGGACACGGTTGGGCACAAACCCTTGCTGACGCGATCAAATTGCTTATCAAGGAAGATATTGTGCCGGCGGAAGCGGACAAGAAGCTCCACCTTCTGGCGCCATTTATCGTGTTTGCGGCAACCCTGGCTGCATTCGCGGTTCTGCCCTTTGGGCCCGGTCTGGTTGCCAGCAAGCTCAATGTGGGTCTTTTCTATCTGATCGCAATTTCATCTTTTGTGGTGGTGGGCATCATTCTGGCAGGATGGTCATCGAATAACAAGTGGTCTCTCCTGGGGGCGATGCGCTCAGCCGCTCAGATTGTGAGCTTTGAAATCCCGGCCTCCCTGGCAATTCTGGTCGTCATCATGACCGTGGGGTCCCTGAACCTGGGCGAAATCGTAGAAGCCCAGCAAGGAGGCATTCACCGATGGCTGATCTGGTGGTATCCTCCCTTCAATTTTCTGGCCTTTTTCATATTTTTTATCGCCTCCCTGGCAGAGCTCAACCGCGCACCGTTCGACATGCCGGAAGCCGAATCTGAAATTGTCGCAGGCTTTCACACCGAGTACAGCGGCATGAAGTTCGCCATGTTTTTTCTGGCTGAATATGCCAACATGTTCCTGGTGGGCGTGATTGTCTCGACGCTTTTTCTCGGGGGCTGGTCAAGCCCGTTCGGCGACTTTATGAACTCCGGGGTGTTTCCCGTCCTCTGGATTTCACTGAAGGCGTTTATGGTCATTTTTGTGCAAATCTGGCTCAGGTGGACCCTGCCGCGCGTGCGCGTCGACCAGCTCATGTACACATCATGGAAAGTTCTGACGCCGTTCGCCTTCGTCTGCATGGTGGGCGTCGGAATTTGGATGGTGATACTGTAAGGAACCCTATGAGCCTTTTTGACCTCGTTTTCTACGCATTTGCTGCTCTCACGGCCACATCTGCTGCCATCATGGTTTTTTCCCGTAATGTCATCTATTCAGCCGTCGGACTCCTTTTTACATTTTTCGGCGTGGCGGGAGTTTATGTGCTGCTGGCGGCAGACTTCGTGGCAATCGCTCAAATCCTGATCTACGTCGGTGGCATTTTGATTCTGCTTCTCTTCGGGGTGATGTTATCCCAGCGCATCACGAGTGTGGAGCTGCGGACCGAGACGCTGCAAATTGTGCCGGCCGTGCTGGTGGTTGGGGCTGTGTTTGCGGTCCTCGTTCGTACCCTTACCTCAACCGATTGGCACGCCGTCCAGCCCGGGGCTTTTGCCCCAACGACAGAAAAAATTGGTGCGTTGATGATGACGGAATACTTGATTCCGTTCGAAATCGTCTCTGTGCTTCTCTTGGGAGCGCTTATCGGCGCTGCCTTTATTGCGAGGAAGGACTGATTTATGCAAGTCGGCCTGACCCATTACTTGGTCCTGGGAGCTCTTCTTTTCTCCCTGGGATTGTTTGCAGTGGTCACCAAAAAGAATGCTGTAACCGTGCTGATGGGCGTGGAGTTGATTTTGAACGCTGCCAATATCAATTTCATTGCGTTCGCACGTTTCATCGACAATGATTTGGATGGGCAGGTTTTCGCTGTCTTTGTTATCGTGACAGCCGCTGCGGCTGCGGCAGTAGCTCTTGCCATCGTGCTCAATCTTTATGAGCGGCTCAAATCGATCAACCTGGATGATGCAGATTCTCTGGCAGGATAAGCTAACTTAACGTAAAAACGAATCTATGATTACCAACGCCATCTTGATTTTGCTGCTGCCGCTCGGCGCCTTCACGGTGCAAATCTTTGTCGGCAAACGATTGCCAAGACAGGGCGACTGGCTTTCAACGGCAGCGATGTTCCTGGCTTTCTTGCTGGCCCTGCCGATCCTGGCCAATGCGATTTCCACCTACGAGCCGAATCAGATCCTGGCCCAACAAACGTGGCAATGGATGGATTTCGGTTCCCTGAATATCGTCTTCGGTATTGCGATAGATAATCTCACTGCCATCATGCTATTCGTGGTGACGCTGGTCAGCGCGCTGATTCATCTTTATTCCATCGGCTACATGCATGGGGACAAGCGTTATAGTCGGTACTTTGCTTATCTCAGTTTGTTTTCCTTCTCGATGCTCGGCCTGGTTCTGGTGGATAACTTTTTCGGCATCTATATTTTTTGGGAGCTGGTGGGCCTGAGCTCCTATTTGCTCATCGGCTTCTGGTTTGAAAAGGATTCGGCCGCCAACGCCAGCAAGAAGGCCTTCATCACCAACAGAGTCGGGGATGTTGGCATGTTCGCCGGCATCATGATTATTTTCTCAATCCTGGGTACGTTCAATTTTGAGCAAATTTTTGAGGGCGTCGCCGAAGGCCAGCTGGCGGGAACCTGGTTGACCGTGACCGGGATCCTCATTTTCTTCGGGGCTGTCGGCAAGTCGGCGCAATTTCCCCTGCACGTGTGGCTCCCGGATGCGATGGAAGGTCCGACCCCGGTGAGCGCGCTCATCCATGCCGCCACGATGGTGGCCGCAGGCGTCTACATGGTGGGCAGAGTCTTCTTGCTGTTTACGGCCGACGCGCTGCTGTTCATCGCAATCATCGGGACGATTACCGCATTCATGGCGGCCACCATCGCCATCGTGCAGAAAGATATCAAACGTGTGCTGGCTTACTCCACCATTAGCCAGCTCGGGTTCATGATGGTCGGCCTGGGCACGGGCGGATACACGGCAGGCTTGTTTCATTTGACCACCCACGCTTTTTTCAAAGCACTGCTCTTTTTAGGTTCAGGGAGCGTTATCCATGCTGTGCACTCGCAGGACATGGACGACATGGGGGGACTGCGGAAGAAGATGCCCGTGACGTTCTGGACCTTTCTGATCGCGACGTTGGCCATTTCTGGCGTGCCGCCGTTTTCCGGCTTCTTTAGCAAAGACGCGATTCTGGCATCCGCTCTCGAGTACGGCCTGCTTCATTCCACCTACATGTGGATTTTTGTCGTCATGCTGGTGGCCGCGGGCATGACGGCGTTCTATATGTTCAGACTGGTTTATATGACGTTTTTTGGTGAGCCGCGCGACAAAAAGAAATACGACCATGCGCACGAGTCGCCGCTGGTCATGACCCTCCCGCTTTCGGTTCTGGCGGTCTTATCGGTCGGCACGATCTGGTGGGCATGGTTTGAGCACCTGCTTGCCAAACCCGAGCTCTCCGCCTATGGCAGTGTGGCCGCGACAGTGGTGGCGCACCAGGCCGGGCATGAGGTGGCGCATGTGGCGCATAATATCGCGCTGATGTCATCTATTGGCATCGCAGGGTTGGGCATTTTGTTAGCAACAACCGTTTACTACTGGAAAAAGATCTCTGCTGAGGCCTGGGGCAACCGGCTGAAGCCCATTTATCGTCTGTTGTGGCACAAGTACTATTTCGATGAGCTTTACCAGGCGACCATCATCAATGTAACTTTGTGGAAAAGCCGGATGTTCGCGGCTTTTGATTTGAGAGTCATCGATGGCGTCGTCAATGGCGCTGCGCGACTCACCGCCAGACTATCTGGCCTGAATGGCCGTTTCGACCTTCGAGTCGTCGACGGCCTGGTGAACCTCGTGGCGCGAGTCGTCGCCTTGTTCGGCGCGCAGTTGAGATGTTTGCAGACGGGACAGATTCAAACATACATTCTTATGGCCTTGTTTGCGGTCATCATTCTCTTCGTCATTCAGCGGTTCTAATGATTTAAGAAAGGGTGATTAATGAACAACGTATTGACCTGGATTACATTCCTGCCCATCATTGGTCTTGTTTTCATCTTGTTTGTCCCGAAGGAGAATAAGAACCTGATCCGGGCACTTGCTGCTGTTTTCACCGGCTTGCAACTGGCTCTGGCTGTCTGGATCTTCATAAACTTCGACCGGGACACGCCCGCGATCCAGTTTCGCGAGCAGTACGCATGGATCCCCTCCTTCAACATCGATTATTTTATGGGCATCGATGGTTTGAGCGTGCCCATGGTGCTGCTGACGGCATTTTTGTCGTTCCTGTGTATTTTTGCCTCCTGGCGAATTGAGAAAAGCGTGAAAGGCTACTTCGCGATGTTTCTGCTGCTCGACGCTGGCATGATGGGCGTTTTCTGTGCGCTTGATTTCTTCTTATTCTATGTCTTCTGGGAAGTGATGCTGCTGCCGATGTATTTTCTCATCGGCATCTGGGGCAGTCCCGCGCGCACTGATCCGGATGGCATGGTCAGAGGAGGGCCGTACGCTGCCATCAAGTTTTTTCTCTATACTCTCTTTGGCAGCGTGTTCATGCTCATCGTCATGCTGGTGTTCTACTTCAATGTTACGGACCCGAACACGGGAGAGCACACGTTCAACATGCTGCACATTATGAACCAGGCGAACCATGGCGGTGTGCTCACCAATTTCGATGTCCGGCTGCTGTTGTATGCCGCGCTTTTCATCGGCTTCGCCATCAAAGTGCCCGTTTTTCCATTCCATACCTGGCTTCCGGACGCACATGTCGAGGCGCCGACAGCCATCAGCGTGATTCTGGCCGGCGTCCTGTTGAAGATGGGAACCTATGGCATGTTGCGCATCAGCTTCCCCATGCTGCCTGACGCCATGAAGTGGTCCTACTTCGCTTACGGCATGGCCGTCCTGGGCCTGATCAATATTTTGTACGGGGCCTTCTGTGCCATGGCGCAGACAGACTTGAAGAAGCTGGTGGCGTATTCCAGTATCAGCCATATGGGCATCGTCCTGCTCGGCATGTCCGGCCTGACCTCGCTTGGGATGAACGGCGCGGTGATGCAGATGTTCAACCATGGCACCGGCACGGCCATGCTCTTCCTTCTGGTCGGCGTCATTTATGACCGGGCACACCACCGACAGGTCGATGGCTTTGGTGGTCTGGCCGTGCGCATGCCCATCTACGCCGCGGTTGTGAGTCTGGCCTTCTTTGCCGGACTGGGACTGCCCGGACTTTCAAGCTTCATCAGCGAAGCGTTCTCATTTCTGGGTGCGTTCGGCTCCGATTTGATCGATTTGCGTGCCATCACGGTGATTTCAACCGTGGGCATCATCATCACCGCAGGCTACTTTTTGTGGACTTTCCAAAGGATGTTCCTCGGAGAGTTAAATCCGAAATATGCTGATTTGCCGGAAATCAATGGCCGTGAGCTCTTTACTCTGGTGCCGATAGGTGCTATCGTGGTCTTGCTTGGCGTCTATCCAGCGCCGCTGCTGGATTTGGTAAGCACTTCCCTGAACCGGTTGGTCGAAGTGGTCACAATGGCCAATGCGCCAACCTTGTTGGGTCTACAATAGAAGCATCAGGAGAAAGCACCATTATGGATTATTCTTCAATCATACAGGACAATCTCAACAGTCTCACTTACTTTGTCCCCGAACTGCTGTTGACCGGGCTCATCGTGTTGATGGTTATCGCCGACCTCATTTTGAAGCAGAAAAGGTCACCCTGGCTGTCGATAATGGCCCTGGCGGGTTCAGTGATTGTCCTCGTTTCTGTTTTCGCACAATATGATTTAGGCAGCCGTTCCATTTTCGGTGACATGCTGGTCGTGGACCCGTTTTCTTTGTTCTTCAAGTTGTTGTTTCTGGCCTCCACCATCATGGTGGTTTTTCTCTCTATCGGCTCCATCGAGCTGTCTGGTCGACCGGTTGGCGAATATTTTGTTTTGCTCATGACGTTGACCCTGGGCATGTTTTTCATGGCCTCTGCGACGAATCTGCTGACAATTTTTCTTTCAATCGAGTTTGTGAGTATTATTTCGTTTGTTTTGGCGGCCTATTTGAAGACGAGAAGGCGGTCGAGCGAGGCCGGGTTGAAATATGCGATTTATGGTGCCTTTTCTTCTGGTTTGATGCTCTACGGTATCTCGTTGCTTTACGGGTTGACCGGGACGTTGAATCTCTATGAGATTGGTGAGGTCCTGGCTGGACGGGATACGCATGGCGTTGCGCTGCTGCTTTCCGTCATTCTGATGTTGGCAGGCTTCGGATACAAAATCGCCTCCGTGCCGTTTCACTTCTGGTCGCCAGATGTTTACGAAGGCGCGCCGACCCCGATCACGGCGTTTCTTTCCGTCGGGCCGAAAGCCGCCGGCTTTGCCATGGTGATTCGCTTTTTCAATGTTGCCCTGACCGGTGGCGGAGCAAATGGCAGCTCCACCGAGTGGTTGTCTCTTGCGGGTCTGGATTGGCCGATCATCCTTGCCGGGATTTCGGCTGCCACGATGACGCTGGGGAACCTGGTGGCCATTGTGCAGAATAACATCAAGCGGTTGCTGGCGTATTCCAGCATTGCCCACGCTGGCTACGCCCTCATGGGCACCGTTTTGCTGTCCGACCAGGGCGTTTCTGCGACCATGTTTTATCTGGTTGTCTACTATTTGATGAACTTGGGGGCTTTTCTGGTTGTGATCATTTTTCAGGATGTCGTGGGCAGCGAAAGTATTGAAGATTACAAGGGGTTGGCCTTCCGGGCTCCGGTGGCAGCGGTGGCGATGGGCGTTTTTCTGTTTTCCTTGACCGGACTGCCTCCAACTGCCGGCTTCATCGGCAAGATCTATCTTTTTGCGGCGGTCATCAAGGGCAAATTTTATTGGCTGGCCATGGTGGCGCTGCTGAACAGCGTCGTCGCGCTGTATTATTATGCTCGTGTCTTGAGGGCCATGTTTTTTGAAAAGGCCACAGAGGAAAAGGCTGTTAGTATCAAGATCTCCTCGTACTATGTCACGCTGCTGGCAGTCCTCGTTATCCCCACCCTCATTCTTGGTGTTTATTGGACGCCATTAGCCGAGCTGGCAGATCATTCTGTTGAATTTTTGCGCGCTCTTTAACATTTCTTAACTGGAATATTTGCTCATTTGTTTGTAGTTTAAGGTTATGTTCCCGTTGTCAATTTCGTTTCCAAGGTTCAGTGACGGATAAATGAAGAAGCACGCACAGCATACCCTGAGAACGACACTCCTAAGCTTTCTGGCCCTGGTCTCCGGCTATCTATTCTTGAGCGCCATCAGCAGCAAAAGGTACGACACGAAGCTGAACATTCGCATCTTCACCCCGACGCCGGCAGATTCACTCCGGTTGAGGAGGTTACATCTGAAGGATGTTCTTGCAAGGCATGGCGGCAGATACATCGACGCAGCGGTCTCTGAGCAGGAGTATCACGCCATCAAAAGCAAGGGCTTCGCCGTTCGCCAGATTTCTCCGGTCACGACAAATCCTGCTATCCCGGCCGCTTACATGCCGCTCGAGACCATTGAGGATGAGGTGAGCCGGTTGCGGCGCCAATATCCCGGGTTGTGCCATGTGGAGAGGATTGGCGTCTCTACCAGTTCTCGTCTGCCCATTTGGGGCATAAAGATTTCTGACAATGCCTCCCAAAAGGAGGATGAGCCCCGAATCCTTTTCGCCGGTGTCCATCACGCTCGTGAGCCCATCGGGGCCAACATCTGCCTGAAGTTGATGGATACGCTGTTGAGAAAATACGGGCGTGATAAACGCGTGACCCGCTGGGTCGATTCTATCGAGATCTGGTTTGTGCCTGTGGTCAACCCGGATGGTTACAAATACATGTTCGATCATAATCTCAGATTTCCCTGGTGGCGCAAGAACTTGAGGGATAATGATGGCGACCGTGTTTTCAACCCGCTCTTCGACGGTGTAGATTTGAATAGAAACTATGATTTCAACTGGACGGAGGGCGGAGACGGCAAGCCCAGTAGTTGGTTTTATCGAGGGGGCAGACCCTTCTCCGAGAATGAGACGCGTGCCATCATGCAACTGTCCTTGCGAGAAAATTTCGCTATCGGAATTTCATATCATAGCTACGGAGAGTCCATCCTCTTTCCCTGGGGCAATTATAAGCGGCCTCCTGATCTGGACCTTATCGTGGATATCGCCAGCAAGATGGCCTCCAGGATCAAGCGTCAATCCGGGCACGGCAACTACTCCATTTTGCCGTTGAATGGCCGGGTCGGGCAGAGTTCAGTTTGGATGTACGGGCATCTGAAAGTCATCGACTACATCGTAGAAGTCGGAACCGAGTATTTTCCTGCCGACGCGCATGTGCCGTTTATTTTGAAAGAGAACACCAAAGGCGCGTTCTATCTTTTTGACCGTCTTCTCGAAACCGGCATCAAAGGCCACGTATTTGATCGCCACACTCGGCGGCCGCTGCTCGCCGATATCAGGATTCGCAGATTCACAGCCAAGTATGTCAATCCGAGACGGACGGACGCCGATACGGGTAGCTTTTACAGACTGGTGAACCCGGGCGAGTACACAGTTGAAATCAGCAGCCGCGGGTACCACCCAAAAACATTTTATCGCGTGAGAGTGCGTAAGAATCAATTTGTGGCGATGGAGATCGGCCTGGTTCGGAAGGATAAATATTCAAATGGCAGGAATTGATTGCTCAATTCTCTGCCGACGCTCGAGCCCCGCATGGCTTACCATCTAACTTTCCTACAAGCCGCCGCAGGCGGTACTCCAGATCTGCTTTGTAGACCGTCCAATGTTGGAGTTTTCTGATCGTCTCGAGAACTTCGAGTTCTGTCAGCGCTTTAGCGACCAACGTTTTCGCTTGCAGGTAATTCCTTACACGGTGTTCATAGTGCTTCGCCAGCTCGATGTAGGGCAGCGGATGATAGCGTTCGCGGTCAAGGCATCGATGCCACACCCTGGCCGCCTCATGCCAGTTATTCATTCTCTTGTGATTGAGCGCGAGTCTGAAAAGGAGGTCGCGCCGACTCACGCCGTCCGGACTTTGGGCCAGGACGTGCTCGTACAATTCGTTGGACTCCCGGTAGCGCTCACACTGTTCAAATATCCGCCCGACTTTCAAGGCATCCAATGAGTCATGGCACATTTGACGTGGACTTTGAACCACTCGACTCACCTGTATTGACAGGGCGACCATAGAGAGGATATCTTGCTGATTGTGATAAAGCACCGGTTTCATGGTCGCGAAGTCCCGTCTTCTCAGGTAGTCGAAATATTTGCCGGGAATCAGATGGCCGGGAATGTCGCCGTGCCGGCTGACCCCGAGCACGGCTGCCTCTGCTGTTTGCAGGGAGCAGTTTGGCAGACGATGACTCCAGAGCTTTCGAACAGCGTGCAGCAAGTCGAGATGCAAAATGTCCGGGAACGGCGACCGCGTGCCGAGGTAGATATTTCTTGAATTGAGCAATGGAATGTCATAGGACTTGCCGTTGTAACTTACGATCGATTCAAACCGTTGCACCAGTTGATTGAGCTCGTGAAACAGGGCCGCTTCCTCGTTGAAATCGTTCATGAAATATTGGTGCAGGCAAAAGCCAGTATCGGCAAAGTAGCCCGCTCCGATCAGGAAGGCACACGTTCCGGCGCCGCCAGAGAGCCCCGTGGTCTCGGAATCGACGAACAGTGTTTTTTTGATGTCAATCTTGCTGAGTTCAGGCGTATTGCTGACCAGCGCCAGCACTTCGGGAGGAGTCTCGAGAAACGAAGCAAGGGGAATGGTTCCTTGCCTGAAATCAAGTGCATACGTTTTTTCAAAACGAGAAAAGGACCCCACGGGGGTTTCAACCGTGTCGCCACTCGGCTGCGAAAACAGGGCTGTATTCGGTTCCGTGGAAACTCGGTGATTGACAACCCTCTTATTGCGAGGCAGGGACTCCAGCAGCCGTAGCTTGTCTCTGATATCCATGCACTCGTTACTTGCTGTCTGGCATGAAGTGCTTCAGCAGGTCGATCGGCAACGGGAAAATGATGGTGGAATTATTCTCCGCAGCGACTTCGGTCAAGGTTTGTAAAAAACGCAACTGCAAGGCTTGCGGAAACTCACGGATGACTTCGGCGGCATCTCTGAGTTTTTGCGAAGCCTCGAATTCACCTTGAGCATGGATAATCTTCGCTCGTCTTTCTCTCTCGGCCTCGGCCTGCTTTGCCAGGGCGCGCTGCATCTCTTGCGGTAAGTCCACATGCTTGATTTCCACCAGGGTCACCTTGATGCCCCACGGATCGCTGTGACTATCGATGATTTCCTGCAAGCTGTTGTTGATTTTCTCTCTTTCAGAGAGCATTTCATCGAGCTCAGCTCCCCCGAGAACGCTGCGAAGCGTGGTTTGGGCCAGCTGTGAGGTCGCATACAAATAGTCTTCGACCTCGGTGATCGCCTTGGACGGGTCCATGACTCTGAAATACAGCACAGCGTTGACCTTGACCGAAACGTTGTCTTTGGTAATCACGTCCTGGGACGGCACGTCCATCGCGACAGTGCGCAAGCTAACTTTGACCATCCGGTCGACAAATGGAATGAGAAGGATGAACCCCGGCCCCTTGGAGCCAACCAGACGACCCAATCGAAAGATAACGCCTCGCTCGTACTCTCGTAGAATCTTGATGGCGCTGGCCAATGTCATCAAGACGAGCACAATTATGACAAATAAGAATGGCATGGAATCCCTCCTTGTTTTCTGATTGTATGATAGTGTCCAGGTGACATGCCACCTGAATTCACCAGAGCACTGGAATCCTTAACGCCCCGTGCCGGTGACACTCAAATCCTTTCAACCTTCAAGCACAGGCTGTTTACTTGCACAACCTTGATTTTTTCCCCCTGCTTGATCAGCCCGTCGCAGTAGGCCTTCCAGATTTCGCCATGAACCTTGACGGTGCCCTCCGGGGCGAGTTTGGTTTGCGCAATGCCCAACTCGCCAATCAGACCCTCAGAGCCGGTGGTCACCTGGCGGCGGTGCGTTTTTAGGGCAAGTGTGAAGGCGAAGATGAAGAATGCTGCTGTCAAAACAACCATTGTGATGATTAGTTTTAGTGAGACCGCCAATGCCGGAGCAAAGTTGTCCGGCGGTTGTTCGAACAGCATGAGCGAGCCGAGCACCATAGCGAGAACCCCTCCGATGGTTAGTAAACCGTAACTCACTATTTTTACTTCGAGAATAAAGAGAATCAGCGCGAGCAGTATGAGCAGCAATCCGGCGTAGTTCACCGGCAGTGTCTGCAACGCAAAGAGTGCCAGGATCAGGAAGATGGCGCCGACCACGCCCGGGAAAATGGTGCCGGGATTGGATAATTCAAAGAACAAGCCGTAGATACCCAACATCATCAGGATGTACGCGATGTTCGGATTGGATATTTTCTCGAGAATTCTGTAGCGCAGGTTCATCTCGCGGGTCACAATGCGGGCATTCTTTGTCTCGAGCCTGTAGTTGCCCGATGCCACTTCAACTTCCTGCGCGTCAATTTGGATGAGCAGGCTGTCGACAGAAGGAGAGATGAAGTTGATGACGTTGAGCTCGAGAGCTTCTTTTTCAGTAATCGACACCGCTTCACGCACGGCTTTTTCAGCCCACTCTGCGTTGCGGCCTCTTTTTTCAGCAAGCGTTTTGACCTGTGCGACTGCATCGTTGGTGATTTTGTGGCTCATGGCCGAGGTCGTGTCGCTGGCACCGCCGATGTTGACCGGCGTAGCTGCTCCGATGTTTGTGCTGGGCGCCATGGCGACTAAGTGCGCGGCATAACTGATGAAAACCCCGGCCGAAGCTGCGCGGGCACCTTGCGGAAAAACATAAACAATCACGGGGATGTTAGCCGCCAGGAAGCTTTTGGTGATTTGCCGGGTGGACTCCAGCAGGCCGCCAGGTGTATCGAGCTCGACAATAAGGCAATGCGCATTTTCCTCTTCAGCTCTTCCCAGCGACTTGGTGATAAACTCGGCTGAGACGGGACTGATGATACTCTCGACTTTGATGACGTGCACGACTGGCTGGTCGCTGGTCTGCGATAGCAAACCGCCATTCCCCAAAAGCGAGAAAAAAGCGACGAGTACGAAGTGGCGAGAAAGTTTACGACAGCTTTTCATCTGAAATTTCAAGGGAAAATTATTTTCGTGTTATCAAATACAAAATGAGCGACAAGACGATGCTGAGCAATATTGAGGTCGAAATTGGAAAGTAGAACGTATAGTTCTTCTTTTGCACCAAAATGTCGCCCGGCAGTTTGCCCAGGAACGGGATATTCTTAAAGAAAATGAAAAAGCAGCCCAGCCCCAGAAATACGATGCCGAGCAAGAGAAACAATTTTCCAAACGAGTCAAAGTTCATCATCAGCCGAGTTCAGTAGGATGGCAAGTTTTTGCCCCAATTCAAAACGTTGTACTTCTTGCAAATCTTGACGACCTGGTCAATCGGAATGGCCTCCATCATGTGACCCTCTCTGCCACTGACTGTGGTCGCTTTCAGCAAGGAGTTCAGAATGGCCTCTTGTGTGGCCTCGACGACGGCAAGAAAGAGCTGAGAAAGCTGGTCGTTGTTGAGTCGCTCGGTTCTGCTGATGGGTGAGCCTGCGTCGTGTTTGATGAGATTGCGGGTATGATTCGAGAAAGCGATAACATAGTCTCCGCTGCCGTTCGAAGAGAAAGCACCGGTTTTGGCGAGCGCTAAATAGGCTCGTTTTGCCAGCCGCTCGAGATTTCTCGAGGATAATGGCGCATCGGTTGCAACGATGATCATGCACGAGCCATCCCCATCGGCATAGTGAAGTTTGTCGGCATAGGCGGTGCGGCCGAGCTCTCTACCGACCGGCGCACCGTTGATTTCAAGAATGCCGTTGTAGTTGGTTTGTACAACAACGCCGACGGTGTACCCACCGGTGGCAGCAGGCAAAACCCGCGAAGAAGTGCCGATGCCACCTTTGAATCCTAAGCAAAGCGTTCCAGTTCCAGCCCCAACAGAGCCTTCCTCGACTGGCCCGGAGTGGGCCTGGTCTATGGCCTGAAATACGTGCTCCGCGGTCACCGCTCGGGCCTGAATGTTGTTCAGCCAGCCATCGTTCGTTTCCCCAACGACCGGGTTGATTGAGCGAAGAGTGTGGTTCTGGTCTAGCTGCAGCATGTAGTCAATCAAGGCATCGGCGACTTTTGGCACGTTGAGCGTATTGGTTAGCAGGATAGGAGTTTCGATGTTACCAAGCTCCTCCACCTGGGTAGAGCCCATTAATTTGCCAAATCCGTTGCCCACGTAAATGGCTGCCGGCACCTTATCTTGAAAAAGATTGCCAGAGTGCGGAAGAACAGCCGTGACACCGGTTCGAATATCCGTGTCCGCAATAACGGTCGCGTGGCCGACCTTGACGCCGGGCACATCCGTAATAGCGTTCCATTTACCGGGTCGCAGGACGCCAATCTCGATGCCGATATCGCGTGCTCGCGGGCGATGGTCCTCGCGCGCGTGCGATGAATTGAGAGCTGCCATGACAGCGATTACCACAAAAATGGACCTGTTCGCAGGCAGATGCTTAGGATCTGAAGCCATGAGCCGATAAAGAGTGTTAACTTATCGCACCAACTTAACAATTTGCCTGATCAAAATCAATGAGTTTTTGAATAACAACGAAAGGATCTCGATGCCAAGGTTCCTGAAAAATGCTTCATTTTATCCTTGACTTTTTACGGTAATTTTGCTAAACTCGGTGCAGTTGAAATCCCTGTAGATTTCAGTGTGGCTAAAATCAAAGAGCGAATAACTATCAAATGGGAACTTAGCTCTGGTCGTGTATTGCATGCCTCAACTGATCAGTTAGTGGACGCAAAAAACGTTCAGGCGGTGCCCACCGTGTTTGACGCGGTTCTTTGATTTCCACACCGAAATACAGGGATTTTTTATTTGGTGCCACTCCCTAAGACTGAAAGAAAAGGCTCTCCTGTGAGAGCCTTTTTTGATTTGGGAAAACAATGAGGTCAGATAGGGTTGCCGTCTTGCTTCATTCTGATACGATCTGGATTTTGACGTTTACCGGCCGAGCGGGTGGGTCGCTATCTCTGGGTTCAGGGATCAATATGGATACTTCTTGCGAGAAATCCGACTCGTTTCCTGACTGGTCATAGGCGGTCACCGCAAAGAAATATGTCGTGCCTCTGTCCAGATTACTGATATCGACTTCGGTGGCATTGCCAGGGTTCACCGTAGTGGTGTAGTTCCTGGACTGTTGACCGTAGTAGATCTTGTAACCGGCCAAGTCTGGTTCCTGATTTGCATCCCATATTACTCTTATTGTCGCATCCTGAGCAAGCGCTGAGCTTACAAGAAAAAGACTAAGAACAAAATACTTGAACATGACAACCTCCATTGTTCGAGTTCTTTTGTTTTTCAAAAGGTCCATGCGGTGACTTAAGAAAGCTCGCATGACCCTCATGAATCCCGGTGTACAGTATCGGTCGCCTGGCCATCATCTTGATCACTATTAAGCTTGATCTTTTCCAAAAATATGCTTTTTTTGTAAAGAATTCACGTGGAAGTATGTAGGCACAATCATGGAGCGATATGAATCACAATGGAAAGTCTAGGTCATTCTTTCAGGAAGAGGAGGTCAGGTACCGGTCTTACACACTAGCGAATTTCCAAAGCATCCCTCAGATTCGGAGACTCTCGCCGCGACAACAATTTGAGCTTGAAGTCGTTGCACATGTTTTTCCGTTCAAGACAAACAGCTACGTGGTCAATGAGCTGATCAATTGGCAGGATGTGCCAGATGATCCTATTTTTGTGCTGACCTTTCCGCAGCGCGGGATGCTCACACCGCACCATTTCGAAGAAATGGCCACCACCCTCAGGTCAACATCTGACAGACAACGGATCCGAGAGACGGCAAACAGGATTAGAATGGAGCTCAATCCACATCCTGCCGGTCAGTGGGAACATAATGTCCCCCAATTGGACGGCCAGAGACTGTCAGGAATTCAGCACAAATACGGGCAGACCGTTTTGTTCTTTCCCAGCCAGGGTCAGACCTGCCACGCTTACTGCTCTTTCTGTTTTCGGTGGCCACAATTTGTGCGTCTGGATGGACGAAAGTTCGCTATGACAGAAGCTGAACTATTGGTGGCGTATTTGCGCGAGCACAGTGAGGTCACGGATGTCCTGTTCACGGGCGGTGATCCGATGGTGATGAAAGCAAAAATTTTGAAGCGGTACGTTGAGCCGCTACTGGCGGCAAACCTGAAGAGTCACCAGACCATCCGAATCGGGACCAAGTCCTTGAGTTTCTGGCCGTACAGATTTCTTTTGGGTGAGGAGGCCGAGGAAACTCTGGACCTTTTCCGGCAGATCGTGCGTTGCGGGAAGCATCTGGCGATCATGGCCCATTTCTCCCACCCACTTGAATTGAAGACCAAAGCCGTGCAGATGGCCATTCGAAGGATTCGCAAAACCGGCGCTGAAATTAGAACCCAGTCGCCCGTTCTACGCCATATCAATGACGATGCCGATGTTTGGGCTCGAATGTGGCAGAAGCAGGTGCAGCTTGGCTGTGTCCCGTATTACATGTTTTTAGTGCGAGATACTGGCGCACAAAACTTTTTTGGCATTCCCCTGGTGCGTGCGTACCGCATTTATCGCGAGGCCTATCAAAAAGTGAGCGGCCTGGCCAGGACGGTGCGTGGACCGAGTATGTCCGCTGATCCGGGGAAAATTCAGGTGCTGGGCGTCAGAGAGATAAACGGCGAGAAAGTGATGGTGCTGAACATGCTGCAGGCCCGCAAGTTGGAGCTGGCGATGCAGCCATTCTTCGCAAAATACAACAGGCATGCCATGTGGATCGACGATCTCGAGCCTGCCTTGGGGGCGAAAAAGTTCATTTTCGAGGAATGACGGTGCTAATCGTGCAGCCACTCGCAGAGAACGTCGATGGCGGAGACCAGGTGGCTACAGCTCGAATTCAGACATTCAAGGCCAAAATTCTTGCTCGCTGGAATCCTCTGTGCTTGCTCGAGCGCTTTCTTGCCGTCGAAATCCACATAAGCCAGGCGAGCAGTGAGTTCTTCCGGGGGCCTGCCAAACACCTCCCCGGGCAGAATGGCCACGCCCGTGTCCTCGAGCAACCGGTTACAAAGCTCTGCGCTGGTGGTGATGCCTCGCGCGCGTAGCTTGTCCTTGAACGGACTAAAATCCGGAAACAGGTAGAATGCCCCTTTGGGTTCCTGCAGCCAGACGCCGGCATCGGACATCTTTTGTGCAATGAGACGCCCAAGCGTCCGCAGGATGCGTCTGGAATGAAGTAAGTAAGTGTCGATCTCTTTGCACCCGTTGAATGCACACACAGCCGCGTACTGCACGGGTGCGCTCGTGGCAGTGTAGGTTTCACTGGCGACAACGGCCAGGGCTTCCAGAAGCCACCGCAACGGGCGTGGGAAGATGAAGGTCCCAAGACGCCAACCGCCAGCACCACACCATTTGCTCAAGCCCCCGCTGATGATGGTTCCTTCCGGATAGAAGCGTGCGATGGAGACATGTTGTCCCTTATGGTGCAGGGCACCATAGATTTCATCGGAGAGCAGAATGACGCGGTATTTTCTCGCCGTTTGCGCCAGGGCTTTCAACTCATCGAGGCGGTAAGTCCCTCCACTGGGGTTGTTCGGGTAGTTCAGAACAATGATGCGAGGACGATTCGGGTCTGCCAGGCAGAGTTTTTCGATATCCTCGGGGGTCAGCCGCCAGCCGTTGACCGCGTAAGTCGGCAGCCAGCGAATATGTCTGCCGATGATATTGGCTTGCGGCGCATACGAGACCCAGCTCGGCGTCGCAATGACCAGATCCCCGTAGTACACAAGCTGGAGCAAGAACATGAGCTCTTTGGAGCCCGGGCCAATGAGCACATCCTCGGCATCGTACTCGATGCCTTCGGTGCGCCGATGGTATTGCGCCACCGACTCTCTCAACTCTGACAGACCCTTGACCGGCAAATAATCCTTTTGGTGTGCGTTGTCCCGAAGCGATTGCACCACGGGTTCGGGGACCGGAAAGGGAGACTGGCCCAGACCCAGTTTGTAAACGCGGCGGCCTTCCTTAATCAGTTTCTTGCTGTGCTCATTGATAAGCAAGGTTGCGGATTGTGGCAGACCGCGGACGTTCAGGTTCAAATTGACTTCGGGGTGGGACGATTTCTTGATTCTCATAGCCGTAACTGGTTGAAATAATTGGTAATCGTACAAAAACAATGTGCCAAAAGCAAGCAAAAAGTTTTCAGATTGTCACTAAACTCAAATAACCTCGGTTACGGCTATTTACATCCCAATTTTTGCTTTTAGTTCAGAATATTTTGACTTAATGACACCGGCTGCTGCAAGATTGTAAACCCGTTGGCAACCTCTGAGGTTTGCAGGGTGTCGTTATCCTGAATTCTGATGACCAGGGAGTATTCTCCCGCCTCAAACTGGCTCACCCGAAAGCGGAGACTGTGAGCTGCTGAGGTACTCGCCTTGCCCCGGTCTCGTTTCAGCTCTGCGATGGTATTGCCGTCCCTGTCCAGAAATAAGTAAGAAACCGTGTACGTTTGTTGCCCATCCGGCTGCGGCACTGCCAGGTTGTAGATCTCGAAGTAAACGAAAAGATGCTCAGATAACTCGCGTGCAAAAATCTTTAGGGGATTTGGCTCGATGTAGCGCTGATTCTTGACGTACGCTTCACCTTCGGCAGCGGGGGTGATTTTCTGGCTAAATTGGATGTCGCTGATGAGCAGATCGTTGTTGCCGAAGTTCTTGGGGGTGAAGTCTTGTTCGATTCGGGTCGAGTAGCGTGTTTCGAGGTCACGAAGCTCCGCCTTGACTCGATGCAGGGTCGCATCAATCGTGAATCCAAAGAGACAGACTCGCGCTTTGCTTGGCGAGATTGTCTCCTCAAAAGTCGCAACATCTACGACATCGTGGATGGTCTCACGTTCTAATTCTTTGTCGTTCGCATCCAGAAGGCGCAATTGCAGAACATATTCAGCCCGGAAGTGATTTCGGGTCTTGATGAACTGTAATTCATCGTAGGGGACCTGTAAGTAGAACTCAACGTACGTTTTCTGGTCCAGACCTCTGAAATTGGCATAATCGACAAAGAAATGTGGGCCTTCTCCAGTCGAGAGTAAAGGGGGTTGCGTGGTGGTTGCAGTGCGCCCAAAAGAACACAGCGCCAGAGCCATCATGGCGGCGAGCATTGCAGTCCTTGCTTTCATGATTCCTCCTTGAATTTGATAAGGTTCAAAAGTATATTTTATTTAATAAAGAGTTATGTATCTCTCAAATTGTCTCTCCTCTTTTGTCACAAGTTGCAAGCAGTTACATTCAAAAGGGGTATCGTGAAGAGAAGTAAGAAATAAATATTCCGCAATATTTTTTCACGGCTTCCTGGTTGCATCAAAGGGTTGCAGGGATATTCTGTTGCAACTATGGTACCAATCATGGAGTTGATGCGGAAGTTTATTCAATCTCAGGGAAACAAGAGAAGCTTTTGCGTGAGTGCGAGCCCCCGGGATGAGAGCCGATAAAAGTAGACGCCGGGGGGGAGGTCTCGTGGTGCAAAACTGGCCACATGGTCGCCTTCCGGCATCCTGGTGTGTAGAATGGTAACAACTTTCTGTCCTCTGATATTAAACAGCTCCACTTTGATTTCGGCTGCCGTTTCTAATGTAAAGGGAATTCTGACTTCAATGGCTGTGGCGGAGGCTGTCTGTGAGAATGGATTGGGATAGCTCTGATGCAGCCTGAACCGGGTTGGCAGGGGAGGCGTGGTTATGGTAGTCGGCGTTGCCGGGTTCTCGAACAGAACAAGGTGGTTGTCGAGCTCATCGATGCCAGTCATGTCCAGGTCGCCGTCACGGTCACGGTCGTGCAATACGGCACAGGAGCCAGCAGCGCTGGTCAAGAAGGTCTTAGGGTTTGAAAAGTGGCCGCGGCCATCGTTTTCGTAGAGCGTCCAGCTTCGAGAGGCGAAGTTACTGGTGACAACATCCAGGTCATGATCTCCATCCAGGTCACCGACATCGATTGCCAGGGGAAAGAGACCCACATCGTAGAGCCGGGGGGAGCTCAACCGGCCGTGACCATCTCCCCGTAGGAGCGCAAACTGGTTTTGGTGCGAGTTGGCTGACACAACGTCGACATGGCCGTCAGCGTCCATATCTCCCAGGGCCAACATCCAACAATCACCGCCAGCGCGAGTTTTTGAAAAACGTTGCAGGCGGCCACGGCCGTCCCCGAGCAGAATCACAATGTCGCCTGAGGGGTGAGCCTCCCCCAGGCCCAAACTGTAGCTTCCGACTGCGACATCCAGGATCCCATCCTCGTTGAAGTCCGCTGCCGCACAAGCCGTTTCTCTTTCTGTTCCCGTGTCCTGATTCCGGGCTGGCAAGAATTGACCATCGCCCCGGTTTATCAAACTGGAGATGGTGCCATCGGTGCGATTGGCGGTCACGATGTCCGTGGCACCATCGCCGTCCAGGTCTATTACGGCCAGCCCGCGCGTTCCGGCGCCGACGGGATACGTTCTGCGCGCAACGAAATGGCCGGCGCCATCGCCCATGAATACTGTAACAGAATTGCCGTCTATGTTGCCACAGGCGAAGTCGATGAAGCCGTCGCCGTCGAAGTCTGCGCCCTCGTTGGTGCTGGGCTTCGAGTTCTTTGGCAGATCATAACGGGTGAACGATGCGTAGTTTCCCCGACCGTCATTGAGAAAGACCCGCACATCGCTGGCGTCTTCGTTCGGCACCGTGAAATCATGAAAGCCGTCGCCGTTCAAATCGCCAGCATATGCGCCATAGGTGCGGATCGGGGCCTCGTCCGGGCGCTGAACTTTTATGGTGGACTTCCTGACTAATTGCAGCGAGCCGGCACGGGCAGCCGTCCAGAAATTCCAGGCATATCCCGTGGCCATTTTAGCGCCCCCGCTGCTTTCGATGCTGGTCGACAGAGACACGGTGATCCATTCGCCGGCAGAAAAAGATTTGGCCGGAGTGAACCGAATGCGTTGATTGCCGTTTTCGAGACTGAGTTGCCCGGGACAGACACCAGTCCAGCGGCCAAAGACCTCAAATGAGCGGCCATCGACGCTTTGTGGGGCGACTGGTCTGTCAAAGTCCACAAAAATAGCCAGGCCCTCGCCCGGCACCATGCTTTGGGAAGCAGGATGAACGCCGGTCACGCGGGGCCCATCCTGGAGGGCGGCCAAACTCGACCACGAGACCGCCAGAGCAATGGTGACCAGGGTGCGTATTCCGTTCGAGTTGGAAGTCTTGTTTGCGGACATAGTTCAGCCTGTGAAAGATTATTGCCGGAGGGAAGTGACTGGTGGAATACAATTCGAACGCGCTCGTTATTCCCTCAGCCGGTCAACCACCCTGTAACTTTTTCACAAGGGGTGTCATCTTGTACATTATCCGAGCCAGGCAGGTGCGTTAGTACTCGGCCAGCAACCGTGCCGCGGTTACGATTTGCTCCTGGCTGATGATGAATGTTTCTTCTAAAGGCGGGCTGTAAGGAACAGGTGAGTCCAGGGCACCCAGCACCCGCACGGGCGCGTCCAGATATTCAAACGCCTCTTCCGCGATGATCGAGGCGACGGATTGCCCGATGCCACCCGTCTTGCTGTCCTCATGAAGGATCAGGACGCGGTTGGTCTGCTTGACACACCAGAGAATGGCTGCTTTGTCAAGCGGTTGCAGCGAGCGCAAATCCAGAACTTTGCACGAGATGCCGTGCTCCTGGTGCAACCGCTCAGCGGCAGCCAGGCCGCGGTGAACATAGGCGCCGTAGGTGATGATGGTGAGGTCGGAGCCATCGCGTTTCAGGTGGGCGGTTCCGAGCGGCAGGATGAACGTCTCATCCTCGAGCGGCTCCTTGATATCGGCAGAGCGGTAGAGCGCGATATGCTCGTAGTAGAGCACGGGGTTGTCGTCGCGAATGGCCGCTTTCAAGAGCGCCTTGGCCTCGCGGGGGGTGGCGGGACAGACGATCTTCAATCCCGGCGTGCGGTAAAACCAGGGTTCGGTGTTCTGCGAGTGGTAGGGGCCGGCGCAACGCAGCCCGCCCCAGGGCAGGCGAATGGTCACCGGCACCGGATGGCGCAAGCGGGCAAAAATCTTGGCCGTATTGTTGACGAGCTGGTTGAACCCGCTCGCCACAAAATCGTTGAACTGGATCTCGGCGACCGGACGTTTTCCAAGCAGCGCCGCGCCCGTGGCGGCTCCGATGATCGCCGCCTCCGACAACGGCGTGTTGATGATGCGATCGCCAAACTGATCCAGCAATACGCGCAGAATGACAAACGCATTGCCATACTTACCGCCCACGTCTTGCCCGAGAATGAACGTATGCGGGTTTGCTGCCATTTCTTCGTGCAACGCTTCAGCAATAGCTTGCCAGAACGTCTTGCCGTTCGGGTCTGGCGTAAAACCTAAGGGTTCCGTGGGTCGCCATTCCTCGATTGCGGGAAACGGCGCTTGTCGCTGTTGCAGGGGCTCGTGGTGCACCCGGCTGTCCCCGTCGGTGAAAACGGGACCGCCGGCAGAAGCTGGCGACGGCCAGGGGGCCGCGACCACCTGCTTGGCTGTTGCTTCGATTTCGTTCTCGACTTCTGCAACGAGCTGTTCGACCTGTTTGGCCGTCACCACAGTCTGTGAGATCAACTTCATACTGTAGGTCGAAATGGGATCTTTGTTGCGCCAGTAGGCGAACAGCTCGGCGTCGATGTAGCCGTTGTTCTTGATTTCCGGGTAGCTGACAAACTGGTCTGGCTCATGACCAAAGTAGAGCATGTCATCGTGGTGGGCATGGCCGCACATGCGCATGCAGATGAGCTCGACGACGACCGGGCCCTCACCCCGGCGACAGGCGTTCGCGGCTTCAGTAACGGCTGCGAAAACGGCCTCCGGGTCCGTTCCATCTATGGTAATGGCCCGCAGGCCATATCCGATGGCCTTGCTGGCCAACTCCCGGCAAGCGAACTGTTCTTTCGTTGGCGTGGAGAGTGCGGTCTGGTTGTTTTGCAGGATAAACACGATCGGCATTTTTCGCACTCCAGCAAAGTTGATCGCCTCATGCCACTCGCCGGCTGAGACGCCACCCTCACCGTTGCAGTTGATCACAACTCTACCGCTCCCTTGCAAGGCCAGGCCCAGGCCGACTGCGTTGCCCGTGCTGAGAGCAATTGGCGCTGCCGGGGGCACAACGCCACAAGACAGGTCGCCAATATGGAGGTCTTTTCCGTTCGTCGGCTTGCCGACTTTGCCCATTTGTGCAGCCATGACGTCATACGGCCTCAATCCCATGGCCAGGGCAAGCCCAACGTCGCGTATCACGGGTGCGACATAATCGCCGGTGTATGCTCCACTGCCGGCTTTGCCGTCTCGTGACGCTGCGTAGGGGGGGCCGATTCGCCGCAAACGAATGCCCGCGGCGTAGATCGCTTCCTGGCCCATGGAGCGAAATCCTTTGCCCTGAAAGATGGCGCCGTTCGGCGTCTTGATTTCGCTGCTGAGGAAGAACTTCTTCAGGCGTGCGTCAACGTATCTCGTCGTCAGCATACCGCGCAGGATTTCGAGTTTCTCCTCGCGGGTAAGCGATGAGCGCAGCGCGACTCTATCAAACGCAGCATTCAGGTCTGCATTCAGGCGGCTCAGATAGGATTGATCCGCATGCTGGCAGGACAGAGTTGGATAAATTTCTTGCGACTTCTGCGTCGCGAGCAGGGCCTCGAGAGCGGCTTGACTTTCTGCCAGCAAATCTGCTTTGAGCCGGCGAAATTGAGCCCGGGAAATTCTGCCCTGCTGCCGGGCAAGGGGTTCGAGAAGGGTCAGAACAGGCGGTCGCGCCAGGGGCGAGAGTTGCGAAAGGGTGTTGAAGAGCTCTTGTCTGAGCTCGGACACGGAAATGGCTCCCCTCTCACCTTTGGCGGACCTTTTGTCTTGCGTCCGGATTGCCATGGCGTTGCGGTCGTGCTCGTGAAGTTTGGATGATTACAATCAGGCAAGAAGATAGACAAATGCCCTTACAGAGTCAAGGCATTTGTCTATTCTGACAATTGCAGCAAGCCCTGCTCGAGAATTCACTTGATTAAATACTTTTGTTACCTTATCTTCATCAATATCTGAAAAGTCAATTCCTGCAATTTTTTGGCAAGATCTGGACTAAGAAAGTCAACACCCTGACCACACCACTCTTGATTCAAACTCAGTTGCTTCTCTCCGTTGGTTCTTGGCTTCAGTTGACGCACAAGGAGGGTTGACTTTGGGCAAAATATTTCGAATTGCGCAAAACAAAACATAGGAGGTCAAAGTGGCCCTTTTGAAGAAAGATGACTCGCACACAGACCTGAAGGAGGAGAATGAGCGGCTCAGACAATCGCTCGAAGAGCTTTCCATTCTGATCGAATTGTCGAGCGTGATTAGCTCGACCATGTCGCTGAACAATATTATGGACAAGGTCGTTGCAAAATCGGTCAAAGCAGTCAATGCCAAGCAGGGCACCATCCATTTGCTCGACAAGGAAAGCCAAAACGACGATCCGTTTACGACGTTTATTCGCAAGGCGGATGAGACCACGCCCACAAGTAAATTCCGCCTGGATGTGGAGCTGAGCGGTTGGATGATGCGCCATATGAAACCCCTGCTCATCAACGACTTCGAGAACAATAAGCACTTTATCAGCCGTCGGGCGAGCGATTTCGCCATTAAGACCCTGCTGAGTGTTCCGCTTGTGTGCAAAGGCGAGCTGATCGGGGTCTTGAATTTGTACAACAAGAAGGGGAACCAACAGTTTTCACAGGAGGACCAGAAGCTGCTGTCAATCATTGCCTCGCAATCGGCACAGGTGATTGAAAACGCCCGCTTGTATGAGCAAGAAAAACAGCTTCTGAAAATCGAGCGCGAGTTGGAGATGGCGCGCTCGATCCAGACTCGACTGCTGCCGAAAGAGAGTCCCCGGGTACAGGGATTCGATATTGCCGGGGCCAGTTATGCCGCCCGGGACGTCGGTGGTGACTATTTCGATTTTATTGAGCTCGATAACGGAAATTGGTGCATTGCTCTGGGCGATGTTTCCGGCAAAGGCATCCCGGCAGCCCTTTTGATGTCTCATTTGCAGGCTACGGTGCGGAATCAAGCCCTGAGCAACGACAAGTTTTCGGATTGTGTCGCGAAAACGAACGACTTCCTGTACCGCCATACCGAAGGCAACAAGTTCGTGACCATGTTTGGCGGCATCCTGGATCCGAAAAGAAAAACGTTCAGCTACGTCAATGCCGGCCACAATTTCCCTTATCATCTGCAGCGCAATGGCAAAGCCGTGTCGCTGGAAGTAGGGGGACTTGTCATGGGCATGATGCCAGGCTGCCTCTACGAGCAAGATGAGATCGAGCTCGAGAGCGGTGAGCTTGTGGTCATTTATTCGGACGGCGTCACCGAGGCAGAGAACGCGATCGAAGAGATGTTTGGCACCGAGCGCTTCACGGATCTGCTCATGGCCAACAAACAAAAAACCGCTGGCGAAATTGTTACTGAGATTTACAGGACGGTCAAACAGTTTGAAGCCAATGCGGAGCAGGACGATGACATCACGGTGGTGGTGGTCAAGGCAGTCTAGGGCCCCGACTTGCGACGCATCAGCCCATTCTTGAGCCTCATCGTTTGCCTCGCCTGTCAAGCTGAACCCCCCGCCGATATCACCGACCCCGGTGAGCTGCTGTTCCTGGGATACGCCAAAAAAGAAGTCAATTGTGCCCGCTGCCACGGCCCACAAGGGCGGGGGGGCATGCTGGCGCCGGGCATTCAAGACGTCTTCAAGAAATATGACGAAGAGACCATCGCAGATATCATCGAGGAAGGTAAAGGGGACGACAAGGAGGCCATGCCGCCGCTCGAGGGGGTCATTACGGAAGAGGAGCTACACCATTTGATTCGGTTTCTAAGAACCCTTACGGCCAGAGACTCGAGTTAGGCCGAGACCAGATGAGAAAACAACAAACAGTGTGAGCGGCCCGCCACTCGAGCGGTTGTCACGTGCTGGAGAGAGGTTCGAAAAAGCCTCTGGCTAGTTACGTAAGAACCCGGAATCTCTCGTTTTCCAGTTGTAGAGAGTGGAATATTTGAAAAAAATACCAAAAAATTCTTACAGAGGCATTTGCTATCCGAAATATCGGGGATTACAGTTTTAGAATACGCTCCCATATGTTTCCGGCAATGTCTATTCTAACGGCGAATTGCTGAGCGGAAAGACCACATATAGAATCCGAAAAAGCGATAAGGTCTCTCGAGCCTGCGTTGGAGCCCACGCAAACATTTCAAAACTTCCTCAAAACCACACTCGCGTTCGCTCCCCCAAAGCCAAAAGAGTTCGACAAGCAAACGTCGATTTTCGCCTGTCGGGGCTCGTTGGGCACATAGTCGAGGTCACACTCAGGATCGGGCGTCTCGTAGTTGATGGTTGGCGGCAGCACCTGGTTTTCAATCGCTTTGATGCAGTAGATGGCTTCGATCGCTCCGGCCGCGCCGAGCAGATGGCCGGTCATGGATTTGGTCGAGCTGATGGCGAGCTTGTAGGCATGGTCGCCAAAGACCTCTTTGACGGCGCGGGTTTCGGTGACGTCATTGAGGGGCGTTGAGGTGCCGTGCGCGTTGATGTAGTCAATGTCTTGCGGCCGGATGCCGGCAGACTCGAGGGCGTTTTGGATGCACACCCGCGACCCTCTTCCCTCCGGATCCGGCGCCGTGATGTGAAAGGCGTCGGTGCTCATGCCAAAGCCGACAACTTCAGCATAAATGTTGGCATTGCGTTTCCTGGCAAACTCGAGCTCTTCGAGAATCAAAATACCCGCCCCCTCGCTGGAGACGAAGCCGTCGCGGTTCAAGTCGAAGGGCCGGCAGGCTTTTTCCGGTGGGTCGTTGCTCGTCGAGAGCGCTTTGGCGTTTGCAAACCCGGCCAGCGCGGCCGGCACCAGCGTGGCTTCCGTGCTGCCGACGACCATGGCCTCGGCCTCGCCACGCCGGATGGTATGGTAGCCATCGGCGATGGCGTGCACACCGGTCGAGCAGGCGGACACCACGCCGTAGCTTGGCCCGCGCATTTTGTATTTAATCGCCACCTGGCCGGAGGCGAGGTTGATGATGGCGGAGGGAACAAAAAACGGCGAAATGCGATTGGCCTGTCCGGCATAGGCTTTCAAGGTATTCTGTTCAATGGTGGTAATGCCGCCCTGGCCAGATCCAATGATCACCCCGATCCGTTCTGAAATGGAATCATCCACCCGCAGGCCGGCGTCCGCCATCGCTTCAATTGTGGCCGCCATCGAGAACTGGATAAACGGGTCCATCTTCTTGAGCTCTTTTTTCTCGATGTACTCTTCCGGCCGGAAGTTTTTGACTTCTCCGGCGATTTTGACCGGAAAATCGGGAAAATGGAATTTGGTCAACTCTCCGATTCCCGACCGGCAGTTTAGAATGCTATGCCAGTTTTCCTTGACGGTCAATCCAATGGGCGTGACCATGCCCATGCCTGTGACCACAACACGACGACTTCCATCCATATATGATTGCCTCACTTCCTCAGTTATTTTTCAGGTCTGAATTATTAGAGTGCTCAAGAGGCTGCCTCGCTGCCGGCAATTTCATCCATCATTTCAAAAGCGTAGCGCAAATGCGGAATGACGATAGAGCCGCCGACGATAAGCGCAATGTTCATTGCCTCATGTATTTCATCGCGGGTCGCCCCCTCCTCGAAGCTTCGATTGAGGTGATACAAAATGCAATCATTGCAGCGCAAAACCATGGACGCCACCAGACCCATCAGTTCCTTCATCTTTGCTGGCAGCGCGCCCTCTTGATAGGCCTTGTTGTCGAGTGCGAAAAATTTCTTGAAATCTTTGAAACCGCTGTTGAAGATCTTATCATTCATGGCAGAACGATGTTCTTGAAACTTAGAGAGCGTTTTTGTAATTTTCATGGATGTGAATCATTTCTCCGTGCGTTAATAACAATGACAGTAGGTTCATTTTCAAAGAGTAAATTTAAATTTGCAAAGACTAAAAGTCAAGCCTAAAGTTCACGCCGCCTTTTTTGTTGATTTTCGTACTTGATTCTGCTAATATTTGACGATAGTCTAAGTGTATCTCAAGGAGGATTTATGATAGTCGAAACGTTGAGCCAGCTCTTCGAACTCAATACGACGAAGTTCAACAAGCCGGATTTGCTCATCTACCGCGGCAAGGATGGCGCCTTCCACCGCATCTCCTCGAACGAATTCAGGGACCGGGTCATACACTTTGCATTGGGACTGAAAGGATTGGGGGTCAAGCAAGAGACCAAAGTCCTGCTGCTGTCCGAAAACAGGCCCGAATGGCATATCGTCGATTTCGCCTGCCACCTGCTTGCTGCTGTTGTGGTGCCCATTTTCCCGACCTTGATCGCGGACCAGGTCGAATACATTCTCAACCACAGCGGTGCTGAAGTTGTGGTCGTTTCGACCCGCCGGCAGTTAGAGAAGATTTTATCCGTGCGCGAAAAGATCAAGAAGGTCAAGCACATCATCGTGTTTGAGGCTGACGCTGCCCGCGATGACGTGCACTGTTTCGAAAACATTCTGCAAGCGGGGCGCGAGCAGGACGACACCGGGTTTTATGACGAAGCGGTCAGACTGGCAAAAGCAGAGGAGGTTGCGACCATCATTTATACCTCTGGTACCACCGGTGTCCCCAAAGGCGTAATGCTGAGTCACCGCAATATCGTTTCCAACTTTCTGGATTGTTCGATGGTGTTGCGCCTGACCTCAGCAGACAGGGCCTTATCCTTTTTGCCCCTTTCGCACGCATTTGAGCGCACCGTGGATTATGTCTATTTCTATCGCGGCTTGACTATCGCCTATTGCGCCAGCCTGGAGAGCCTGGCGGAGGATTTGAGAGAGGCCTCCCCGGTCATCATGGCCAATGTTCCGCGGTTCTACGAGAAAGTCAAAAGCAAGATCGAAGTCAAAGCCGCCGCAGGAGGCGGCCTCAAGAAGAAGATTTTCGACTGGGCGTTGGCGGTTGGCAAGCGCAAATCCCGCCTCGAGCTGCAGAGCAAAAAGAGTGGCTGGCTGCTGGCCCTTCAATATAGTCTCGCCGAGAAGCTGGTCTTCAGAAAGATTCGGGCCGGAATGGGGGGCAATATCCGATTCTTCATCTCGGGCGGCGCTCCCCTGTCAGCCGAAGTGGGCCAGTTCTTCCTGGCAACAGGATTGAAAATACTGGAAGGTTACGGCCTGACTGAAACGGCGCCGGTCATTTCTGTCAACCCGTACGACAGACCCCGGTTCGGTACGGTCGGGAAGTTGATGAAACAAGTCGAGGTGAGAATCGCTGACGACGGCGAGATTCTGGTGAAGGGACCCAGCGTCATGGTGGGCTATTACAAAATGCCGGAAGAAACCGAAAGCGTCATTGCAGATGGCTGGTTCCACACCGGCGACATCGGTGTGCTGGACGAGGAAGGGTATCTGAAGATCACCGACCGCATCAAGCAGCTGCTCGTCACCTCCGTCGGCAAGAAAGTGGCCCCGCAACCGATCGAGAAAGAGGTGGAGAACAGCTTGTTTATCGAGCAAGTGCTGCTGATCGGAGAAAAACGCAGCTTCATCTCGGCCTTGATTGTTCCTGATTTTGAACAACTCGAACATCTTGCTAACGACCTGAAATTGAATGGCGCCACCCCGGACACATTGCTGCAACAACAGCCGGTGTACGACCTCATTCAACAAGAAATCGACAAAAGGCAGGCGAAGTTCTCTGACTACGAGAAAATACGAAAATTCAAGCTCTTGTCCCACCCGTTCACCATTGAAAATGGCGAATTGACGCCGACCATGAAGATCAAGCGCAGGGTTGTGGTGGAGAAGTACTCCGACTTGATCGAAGAAATGTACGCCAACTGACCTGCCTTATCCAGGCGATAGCATCCGGTGTTCGGCCTCTAAGCTGTAAGTTCCACAAAAATAGCACGCTGGCGAGAAAAGCTAAGCTTGCCAATCAAACCTTCATCCAAAACCTTGTGAAGGCATGAAACCTTCGCAAGGTTGCGCGGTCACTGAGCGTCGGGTCATTTCGTCATGGATGTCTGCCATGACCTGATGGATGTCCACGGATGGGGACAGAATTTCGTTGCATCTGTTGGGCAATTCCATTAACCTGTCTTACCCAAGCGATAACATTCGGTGTCCTGAACGGGGAGAAACCATGAAACGAATCCTAGTGTGTCTGGCGCTGTTGCACGTCAATGCGGTTGCGCAACAGAACGAGCTGTTGCAGGAATTCGCACGCGAGTTCTTTACCTGGCGCGCCGTGACGCAGCCCGCCTCCGGGGACGATATCTTGCGCGTGCAGCGGCCCGATGGCTGGCGGCCAGACTATTCGAAGCAGGCCGTCGAGCAGTACACGAAAGAATACAAAGCATTCAAGCGCCGCCTCGAGTCTATCCCCACGCATGGCTGGACACGTTCGGACAGTGTGGATTTCCTGCTTCTCCGGTCGGCAGTCGAACGCGTCAACTGGGAGCTGAATGTTTTGCGTTTGCACCGCCGAAGTCCGGACTTCTACCTCCACCAAACACTGGGCGCTCTGTACGAGCTGCTGTTGATTCATTCGGAGATGACGGATACGCGCGCCAGAAATATCATCGCCAGGATCAACTCTTTCCCGGCTACGCTCGAGCATGCCCGGGAGAATCTGCTCGAGCCGGTTGCGGCATTTGCGGATATTGCCCTGGTCAGCGGTCGGGACTCACCGGCGCGGCTCAGGCAGTGTGCCGCGGCTCTGAAGGAGCTGATGAAACCAGCGTTCCATGCCGGACTGGAGGCAGCAGTGGCCAAAGGTGCCCGCGCGCTCGAAGAGTACCTCGAATGGATTGCAGAGAAGAGAAAAACGATGTCCAACGACTACAGCGTTGGCCGGGCAGGGTATGCGTATTTCCTGAAGCAGGTGGCCTTGCTGCCCTACACGCCCGAGCAGCTTTTGATGATGGGGGAGCTGGAATGGAATCGTTCCGTGGCGTTTGACATGTACGAGCGGATGCGCAATGCCAGCGTGCCGCCGGCCAGGCTTTTTTCTTCATCGGATGAGCAGATTGCTCAGTCGCGCCAGGATGAGGCGGCCATTCGCAGGTTCCTCGAGGAGAAAAATATCATGACCGTGCCGGGGTGGGTCCGGCATTACATCAATATCAAGATTCCGCAACACATCGCGCCGTTTGCCCACATGGGCGTCGTGGATGACTTGACCTCGGAAACCCGCCTGGACGAGGACGGCGTCAGTTATATTCCGGAGCCCGCACCGGATCTCTCTTTCTTCCGCCTCGCCTCCGCGCAAGACCCGCGGCCACTTATCGTGCACGAGGGGGTGCCGGGACACTATTTTCAGCTCGTTCGCTCCTGGGCCAACGACAACCCCATCCGCCGGCGCTTCTTTGATTCCGGGCCAATCGAGGGCATTGGATTTTATGTGGAGGAGCTCATGCTGCAGTTCGGCCTGTTCGATGACCGACCGCGCACGCGGGAGATCATTTACCGCTTTATGCGGCTGCGGGCCTTGCGCGTTGACGTCGACATCAATTTGGCCCTGGGCGACTACACGATTCCACAGGCTGCCAAATACCTGGCCGAGACCGTGCCGATGGATTACGAGACCGCGCTGGAGGAGGCCGGTTTCTTCGCGCTCACGCCCGGGCAGGCCATTTCTTATCAAATTGGCAAGCTGCAGATTCTCGGGCTGATCGCCGAGGCCAGGATCCGGCAGGGAGACAAGTTCGATCTGCGGGATTATCATGATTACATGATGGAAAATGGCAACGTCCCCATCGCGCTGCAGCGTTGGGAGTATTTGGGTTTGGCAGAGGAAAGTGCAAAGCTCTGGCCGGGTACAGATTAGTCTGAGTTGTTCCTGTGTCTATCTGCACGCACCGATCCTACACGGTCTGTGACCGTGTATTTGAGGCTATGTGCTGGCCTGGATTCCAAAAC
>JBHHXT010000019.1:0-46227 GCA_046757165.1 bacterium
CTGGCACATTTCGGACCTGCAAGGCGGCGTCGACTTTGAAGTCACGCTTTCAGAAAAAGCCGTGTTAACAGCGGGATTGAGTCATAGCAAGCTACAGGGCGAAACCCGTTGGAGCCCAAGCGTGGGCATCGGTTTTTACGGCGAGGGGACCACCTTCGGCCAGCGCATTGATCTGGTGCTGAAAGGCACGACCAGCAGTTATGACGCCGAGGTGTCGGAGAGCGAGTTCTTGTCATCGCGCAGCCTGACAGAAAACGGCAAGAAAACTTACGGCAACCTGGCTGTCATTTATTCGCTCAACACCAGACGGCCCGATTTCCCGGTCAATCTTTTTGCCAACGCAGCGATTGGCGGGCAAACGCTGTACAGGCACGAGGACTTTTCGGCCATGCAGCTCTACATCTCTCTCTCTGGCGGCCTGTTCAAGACCATCGGTAAAAACGCTCGGCTGGTTATCGGCGGGCGGATAACCAATTTCGAGGATGAGGGCAAAAGCGACGACCTTGTGGTGCCAGACGCATTTGTGCAGTTGGATTTTATTTTGAACTGAATGGACTGGCTCAACAAGAATATGAACGGTTAGCCAGTTCCCGGAGCTGGTTTTCGGTTTCTTGCTTGTCCTTGGGGGGTTGCGCAGAAATAACTTGGTAACCTTCAGTCGTCCTGTTTGGGCTAATGGTGTTCAGCGACGTCGGGTAGAAAAGCCATTGACATGTCACCCCTAACGGGGTTTGATAGTTCGTTCAACCGGACACACTATAAACATGTCACCGCTCCGCGGTTGTTGCATCTGTTGGCTGTCCTGACTGACGGTCACATCGCGTGACACAATGAACGTCAACCCCGCTAGGGGTAACAGTTAATAGAAATCCCCCAGACCATCCCGCTCAACCAATAGACCGCAACGCGGTCGAACATCACAGCCCAGGGTTCATCCCGTCGGGATGAACCCTGGGACACCGTGTCCTCAAAAGATGAGACCCCAACGGGGTCTGACAGGCTGGACTTCGCCTTTTCCCGTTTGTGGAACCCCGACCCCTTTCGGGGTTCAGGTGGTATTGCCCGGATGACCCAGGGCTGCCGCGCATGCGGCACCCCTGGGCTGTGTTGTCCGACGCTTTCAGCGTTAAAACCGTCTCACATGTGCCTCCTGTAGGATCCCTATTTCTCCATTCTTGAATTATCGTGAGATGATTACGTCTCAAAAAGCCCCACAACCTGCAGCCTCGAGCGCCCGGAATAAACCCCTCGAAATCTTGTAGTCTATTCGAGCTGCCAGCAGACCACCCGCCGCCAGATGCGACAAGTGCACCACGCTCGCGCTCACAATACCGCCCCGACCCTGGTTACTCATTTCAAAACAGCGTTCCCATGAACCGCAATTTTCCACTGTTGATTGCGGGGCTTTTCATTTCAATCGTTTGCTGCACTCGAGGGTTTGCCCAGAATGGTGCGGGTCTGGTTCAGCAGGCGGGTCCGGTGACCGCAAAACTGACTCCGGACGAGTATGTCCTGAACGACACCACGCTGCAGGCGCTGCCGTTCAGAGACTCACCCGAAACCACTTACCAATTGCTTCCCGGTAGCGCGACGCAGGAGTATCGGGGCGACAACCTGCTGCACGTCAGAGGCAGCAGGCACGATGAGCTGTCGTACTCCTTCGAGGGCTCTGATATTCGCAGCGATTTCACCGGGCACCCCTTGTTCAGATTCATCCCGGAAGTCCTCGCGGCCGTCCGCTTGCAAAGCACGCCGGGCATTGAACAACATGGCGCCGCTGTGTTCGGGCAAACCCTGCGCCGGCCAGCGGGCACCCTTTGCTGTCACCCTGAGGGCTGAAAGCGACCGCCACGCGCCCGGACACGAGCACCGTTACGGGGCCTTCTCTTACGGCTACAGCAACCTGCTTCTCATCGCCGAAGGCAGGGCCGGCGCAAACTTTTCCTATCTCGTGGCTGGCGAAAGAGAGCATTTCAGCGACCGCCACCGCAAGTTCTGGCCTGGCTTCCGCTTTGGCGGGCCGGATAACCTCGCCGACGCAACCGGACTCACTCTGCGGGGAGATAATCGCCACCCACAAGGGGTGGCGGCTACGAGTGGCGAATCAACACCCACTTGAGAAATACGCAAAACGCATGGCGACCACCGAGGACGTAGCCATGCCCCCTTGTGGGGCATCTAAGTCACAAACCGCGAATGAACGAGAATAAACGCCAATTTTTCGTCATCCTAATTCTTCCATTCGCGTGCATTAGCGGTTACGGGTTCGCTTGCGGCTTCATCGCGCCAGGCTATCAACAGGAATCACCGCGCCGGGACAGAAGGTCACCTGACAATCTCCAGAATCTTCAATCCTCCCAGGCCGTTGGCGACAAACACCACCTCCCCATCCGCTGCCACAAAGTTCGTCGACCCTTCGAATCTTGCGCTGCCCAGGATGTCACAGCCAGAGTCTGTCATCTGCGCCACCTGAAGACCATCGGTTCCATTGGCAAGAAAGACAAACCCGTTTGTGACCGACACGCCATTGGTCACGCCATTGTCAGGAGCCGGAATGGTGGTCACGACGGTTTCGCTTGCCAGGTCGAGGGCCAGCATGCCACAGCTCCCCGCAGAGATGTAGACCCTGTCGCCGTCGACATCCATTTCAGCTTTTCCCTGAAAGTCGTTTGTACAGCCCAGATCTATGGTCTTAACAAAGGCGCAGGTTGTGCGGTTGACCAGATGGAGCCGGGTGCCGGTCCCTTCGAGCACCAGAACATAGTCCCGGTGTTTTTTGACGGCTTTGGCGCCGGGAATGGCAATGGTCTTCGAAATGTTTGTGCCGTGATTCTGGAAGATGATCAGACGTCCATCCGTGGTTCCGGCAGTGACGAAGACAGTCTCGTCAAAACAGGCGACGTCATTGGCATTGAAACTCGGCAGGTCCACCCGCGTGGTTTTCCTGGTGATCACGCCGCTGCGGAGGTGGATGACCTCCAGACACGCGGGCGTGGCAAAATCGTCGTTTTGGTCACTGTCTGTCGCTTCTCCCAGAAAGAGCCTGTTTTCATTTTGCCGGGCGATCGTGATATCCGTGTCCAGGAACAGGGCCTGTGATCGCAGTTTGGGTCGCCTGATGTGGTTGATGTCGAAAATCTCCACTCCCCCCCGGTAGGCGTCGTTTTTTGTACTGTAAGAGACATAAGCGTGCTTCTTGTCGAAGGTCACATGTGTGGCGTAGAGGCGGTGACCCTCCAGGGTCGGCGGGGGAACCTCTGCGCGCAACATGAGTCTCATCTTGCCGGCTGCCAGTTTCGTTGCCTGTTGGATGGTGTGTTTTGGTGATGGTTTTATCGTGGAGGTTGAATTGGAACGGCTCAGCTCCACGCTTACATTCTCCAAAACCTGTACGCGCTGATTCAGGATGGACTCGTCGTTTTCAATGACAATCCTGTCGGTCTCGACCGGCGCCATGGTTTGGTTGCCGCAAGCTGCAAGGAAGAAAGGTAGGGATAAGAAGAGAGATCGATTTGTCGTGAGCATGCGAAACCTCCTTGTTTGCTGCTTATGATTTTCGATATTAAAGTATCGGCTTCCCAAACGAATGATTTTAGTTAGATACAAACTGCCGCAGTTGCCAACAGGGCGCACCAGGAACGCGCTCGGAAAGTGCCGCCACCCGCGTTTGGCAGGAAGGTGCGAGCGGACACTCTTAGAACCACTGTCTGCGCACAAACACCGCTGCCTGTGTTTCAAGAATGCGATCCCAGGCAGGTGCTTTCTTCGGCACAATCTCCACGATGATATAGCGCTGTACCTTGCCAAATCGATGGCGCAGCTCCGCTGGCTGTGGGTTGGTTGTGGGATAGATTTTCCGGATGAGGCCCCGCGTTTGGTCTCCATTGGCAAAATCGATCCTGGCCTCATCTCCTTCGCGAATTGAATTCTCTGCAGACCCGGGGAAGTACGCTTTGATGTAATTCCGTTCTCGATTCACGATTTTCAGGATGGACTCGCCAGTAGTCACGCCTTCGCCTTTTTGCTTGTAGACGGCAGCTACCACCCCCTCTGTCACCGCCGACAGGGTGAGCATGGGCATGAGCGGTGCTTGGCTGCTACCGCCAGCGAGAATCATTTTTTGCTTTTCATAACTCCTGAGCGCGCGCAACGCCGTTGCTAACTCAGTTCGAGCTGCCTCCAGGTCGAAGCGGGCATTTTGCACTTGTCGTGCCAGGTTGGTGAATTGAGCGCGCGTGATGGAGTTTATGGCCAGCAGCCGTTGTGCGCGGGCGTATTCGTCCTCGAGCTCCCTGACCTGTGTATTGTGGCGATTGACTTTTTGTTGCAAGAGGTCGATTCGACCTCGCAGGTCAATGATTCTGCGCTCGGTGGTGTAATAAGCACCGCTCCGTGGGGAATCTGAACCTGGTTGGCCCCTCAGAGCTGTGTCCAGAAACACCAGCACTTGACCGGCGGCGACCGTGTCGTTGACACTGCACGTTATGGCGGTGATGGTACCCGCGGAGGTGGCCGCCACAAAGAATGTCTCGGCTTCCAGGAATCCAGTCCCCTCGAAGAGGAAGATGGAGCGATAGAGCCAGCCCAGGAGCTTGAGCGCGATCAAACACAGGCTAGCCACGTAAAGATATTTGCCCCACGGTCGCTTCTTTTTGCCGGTGCTGTCACTGGCTCTTGTAAACGTCTGTCCACGATTCCGTAACCGTTTCGAGCGCATTGTTTACCTTTCAGCCAACGTCTGATAGCGGTGGTAATCATGCACGGCGAAGCCGGCAAAGTCAGGTCTGGCTCTCAGCTTGCTCGCTAGTTGTTGTTTGAGCTTGTTTAGATTCTTCTCTGCCGGAAAGTCAGTTGTGTTTATGCCCACGACAAAGGGTCTGCCCTGTTCGGCCATGAGTGCGAGCGTCCCCTGAAGGATGGCCAGCACCCGTTCAGAGGTTTTGTGATGATAAGCCATCAATGTCACGACATCAACCGCGCGGATGATTTCTTTCAGCGCCGAAACATCTACTTTGTGGTAAAACGTGGGGAGATCGATCTCCAGAGGCAGGGTCGCGTTGTTTTGTGACAGCAGGAGGCGCGCGGCGTGCACCGTCTCAGCCAGGCGTTGCAGGAGGTTCCGTTTTGCGCCCGGCCACTCGCGCAGAGCATGGGGCTCGATGTCGAGGTGAACACCATCAAAGCGTGCCTCCGCTGTGGCGTTTTCGTTGTACGTCAGAATAAAATTGATGCGCTGGAACAAAGGTTGGCGGTTTTTGGGATGCACCCACCGGGGGTCTCCGAACAGCGCGGAGACTTTGATGCCGGAGGCATGCAGCCGTCTGATCAACCCTTGCATTTGTAAGAGGCGCTGCCCTGATGCGATCAAATCGCGACTGACGGAGAGGTAGACCTGATTGATCGCTTTCGACCTGCAGAACTCGACAAACGCTTGCCGCGAGGCCTTTTCTGCGAGCAACGGCGAGACCTTCCACAACCAGACACCATTTATGCGCGCCGGCGCGGCTTCGGTCGCTGCCGAGGATGGGACGACCGGCATCTCGCGGGGCCAGTGCAGACCCGCAAGGTAAAGCAAGCGGTAGTAAACTCGATCGCGCTCATAAAGATTCAACTGGTATTGCAACTGATTCTTGACCACTTCCGCTTGCTGCAAGAGCAGGTTTGCCCGGTCGAGCCCGCCGGCATCGACTATCTTGTACAAATTCGAATGCTCGACGCGTTGTTTTTCCTGGTTCCACTCGATCAATTTTCGCATGTCCTCGATCTGGGCGGTGAGAAGGAGGTACTGGTCGCAGGTTTGTTGCACCTGCTTCTCGAGTTCAGTTCTGGCTATCTCAGCCTCGATCTCCCAGGCGTGGGCGCGGGTGGTGAAGCGTTCGCTCTTGCGAGCACTGAGAAAGGGAAAGAGGAGCGGAAACGAAAGGCGGAGACCAAACTCCGTGCCTGACCCGTTCACCCCGCCGGCGCTTTGGCTCTGGCCTCTGAAATTGAGGCCGACGTAAGGCGCAAAGCGCAAATCCTGATAGCGCGCGACCGTCGCCTGACCCGCAGCCACGCGGGCACGCGCCTCGCTGACGTGCGCTCGAGGGCTGTTGGCCAGCGCCATTTCCAGCATGCGCGCTTCGTCGAGACTCGGATGGGCGAGCTCCAGGTCGTGCACGCGAATTTGGTTGTCTTTGAGCTCAAAAGAAGCAGCCAGCAGCGTTTTCTGTTTTTCATACCGCCTTTGATAATGGTCATGAAGAATGCTGAAATGAATGTACTGTTTCTCCACATCCAGGTAGCTGTTGAGCAGGCCTTCCTGGTAGCGATAGCGTGTCTTTTGCATCGCCATCAACGATAAGTAGATATCCGTAAGCTTGCTGTAGTGGTCCACCCTGGCACGGCTGGTGAGCAGGTCGAGGTAGTCGGTGCGAAATTGCAGCAGAGCCTGGCTTTTTGCATCCCCGAGCTGTGCATTCGCGATGTCGAGGTCTGCCTGCGCCTCATCGAGTCTGCCGGCGCGGACTTTCCACAACTGCAGCAGATCCTGGCTCAACCGCACCGACAGGGCGGTTGTGGCGTTGAGCTCGTCGTCGCTCAGGTCGATGGCGTCGGTGCGGATGCGGTAGCTGGCGCTGATCTCCGGCCAGTATTGCCAGCGGGCGGCGGACAATCTGAGGTGCAGCGCGCGTTTTCTTTGCCAGGCGGCAGCCACCGGCCGGGATTGCCGCCAGAGGCGCTGTTCCAGGTCATGGAAGCCGTACGGCTGCTGAGCCAACGCATCTGAAATATTTACCACAATCAAGCTGCCGACCAGCGCCAGGTATTTGCATCTGTTTCGCATTTGCCCATCTACCATTGTATGTACCTCTGTCTGACTTTCACCGGTGCAAACGGATCGCGATTGGAGCTCCTCAAAAAGAGCTCCTGAAAGTAAGCTTTTAGGCGGACGAGTTTGAGAATGATCTTGAACGGATTGACGAGCGGCAGAAAAGGCAAGAGTTTGGCAAACTCTTTTTCGTTCTTATCCAGAATCAGAATGAGCACCAGCTCCAGCAGCTCCGAGCAAAAATAGAGAAAGAAATTGACACACATGATCGGGCCAACGTAGTCCGGATAGTTCCACGCGAGATCGAGCAAATAACAAGCCGTAATCACAGCGAGTACGAGGTGGAAAAAAAGAGAATCTACGAAGGCCACAACGTCGATGAACCTGAAGCCTTTGGAGAACGGGTTGAAAACATCTTTGTGTTTTCGGATCCGGTTCTTGATCATATTGCGGTCCCACCGTGACCGTTGCTTCATCAATCGAAACATCTCGGTCGGCGCGTTCGTCAGGCAGAATGCCCGTGGCTGAAACTTGATCTTGTAGCCCTTTTTACGGACTCGAATCGCCAGGTCCGAGTCGTTGCCCGGGCCCGGTTCGTGGCCGCCAAGTCGCTCGAGACCGATCAGCTCGCGCCGGAACGCGCCAAACGCGCCCGAGATAATCGGCAGGGTTCCGAACAGCGACCGTACGCGGCGCCCCATCGAGATCGTGAACATGTATTCGATTTTTTGTAATGTGGTCAGCAAATTCTCATCGCCATTTCGAACGCTCAGATTTCCCGAAACGCCGCCGACCTTCGGGTCTGCGAAGGTTGAGATGATCAGAAAAATCGCATCGCGGTCGAACGTGGTGTCAGAATCCACGAACACCACGAACTCGCCTGTGGCGAATTTGAGACCGTAGTTTAGAACCGCGGATTTGCCGGCGCGCTCGGAGAAGCGCAAGTACTTCAGGTCGGCGAACATGCTCGCCATTTCGCGGCAAATCGTGGGCGTGCGGTCCTCCGAGCCATCATCGACGATGATGATCTCGAGATTTTTGTACGTCTGCTCATGCAGCGAGCGAATCGTCCACGCGATGGTGTCTTGCTCATTCAGGGCCGGAATGATAATCGACACGCGCGGCGGGTGCTCGGTCAGTTTACGCATGAAAGCGATCTCTCTGTGAGACTGAGGCCGCGGCCACAGCTCATATACGAAAATGATGAGGTCCGTCAGAACAAAGCGCGGAAAATCAAATACCAGGTAGAACCAGAAAATGCGCAGCAGCGTTGCCGGCGGCATACTCAGCAAAAAGTTCCAGGTGTCAACTACGACCTCCATCATCTTGCAGCCTCTCCCACAATATTTGCGTATCCTCAACTTTGGTCAGATCGTAGAGCGCGAACCGCAAGGGGACGCGCACCCGGAATGTCTTTTCGAGCCGTTCTGCCAGACGTTTATAGGCAATTTGGGTTCGCTCGGGACTGGTATTCAAGAAAAGGATCAAAATGTCCCCGTTGGGCAAATCGGTAAACAGATCCGTCTTGCGGTAAGTTTGCCTTACCACATCCGCAAACGCCCTGCGAAACTGCCGGGAGTGGATCACGAGGGTTTCTCCCAGGCTGTCGCGTATACTCTGTAATTCAAATTTGGACAGCGTGGATGGCACCCGGTACCGCTTGCATCTGGCGACCTCCAGCTGCAGATAGTCCAGGAAGACCTCCCTCTTATAGAATCCCAACTCCTTTTTCAGGATATTGATGAGGCCGAATCCGGGAAGCACACCCTCTTCAGCAGCGCGATAACCTTCCTGCGCGAGGGTGTAGGCGCTAATCTGTTTGACCAACGCCTCCTCTGGCGCAAAAGTAGTGGCGCACGCCAGGCAAAAGCAAGAGAGCCGCGGGTCAGAAAAGTTGTGACCGCAGTCTCCACACCACAACACCTCTGAAGGTTTGTCATAATCCACCCCGATGTGCCGCAGCTCATTGTGACACTTCGGGCAGATGAGTTTTTCGCCACGGGCAAATTCAGACTCCCGACCCACGAAGGCACAGCGAAAATGGTGCACCGTCGCCTCCTCGTTGATGTTCAACGAGTTACAGTGCGGACACAGCTCGCGAAAGTTGATCTGTGTATGCTCACAATGGGGGCAGACGTTCACGCGGTCGACCAGTTTTGCGCTCAACACCGTCGCCTCTTGCAGACTTTCCAGGTGCTCCAACTCCACGCCCGCGCGCACCTGAAACAACAACCGCACCAGGGGATAAGAATACCCAACCTTGGCACAACGGTCCCGGACTGGCTCCAAAACTGAGTTGGGCCGTGAATAGAGAAAGCGCAGAACGAGAACTTTCTTCAATCCGAGCTCACCGAGCGACTTTGGCAGCTCGACCAGGGAGTCGAGCTTTTCGGTCATGTGGGCAAATTTGTTGTGCACGATCTCTTCAAACAGTGTGTAGGAAACCGGCCATGGCAACGCTTCGTCAACCACGCCTGCCAGCGACGTCGCTTCGCACTCGTGGAGCAACAAGATGGGTTTGAGGAACAGTGCGGGGCGTGACTTGATGGCGCGCATGGCCTTCCATCCCCACGCCTCGCTAAGGACATGCAAAATGAGATAATGTGCGGCGCTCAAACTCCGCGTCAACCGCACGTTCCTGAAGTATGGCATGTCCTCACGCAGCCTTTTCAGCAAACCATAAACTGCCTCGTTTTTCCCCTCAGCCAGCAACCCGATTCTGATGCGCGGCTCAGCCCGCTCCTCCTCCTGAGAAATGATCCTGACCACCCCGGACCCGGGCCTTTCCGAAATCACCGTCACGTTCGCCGCCTGGTAATCCTTTGATAATTCAAAACTTCACCGCTACAAGATAGAATACTGGTTATCCATACTTTCGACGTTCTTGTTATCCTAGTTAACTCAAAACCCGATTGTTGCACTTATTTAAAATCAGCATAATAAGGAACTTAGATGAGTGTCACAGGCGGGATCTGACTTTTGCAGGTTAGTGATTACGGGGATCTCAGGATGGGAGATAACGACACTACTTGGGAGGCACCGCCAGAGCTGCTCAAATTTCTGAAAGATGGTCCTGCGCCTGTCTATGTGGGATTCGGCAGTATGTCGGGTGGAGAGGCGCATGAAGTCACACACACTGTCGTTGGAGCCTTGATCGGATCGAAACAGCGAGGGATAATCGTTACCGGCTGGGGAGGACTCTCAAAAGTCGAGGTTCCGAAAACCATTTATGTTGCCGAGCATATTCCTTTTGATTGGCTTTTTCCACAGGTGGCTGCAGTTGTGCATCATGGCGGCGCTGGAACACTTGCTGAAGGGCTGAGAGCAGGGAAACCACCGTCGTATGCCCATTGGCGGGTGATCAACCCTTTTGGGGAGAAGTTGTTGCAGGATTGGGGGCGGGTCCGAAACCTGTTTCTTTGTACCGGCTCACGAAAAAGAATTTGGCCAGAGCAATACAAATTGCTGTTGAAAATGAAAGGATGCGTGACTGTGCAGTGAAAATAGGTAAGAAGGTAAGATCCGAGAACGGGGTTGAGAGAGCGGTGAAGCTAATTGATGAATATTTGTCAGCCCAATAATTGCATAAAGCTCAAAAAAGTGGTCGCAGGCTACGTTCTGAGGGAATTCAACTACTTCGACCGGTTTCAACTAACCGGCGATATTTGGGATATCCCGGTTTCGGATGCAAGATTCTAAAAAACGAAAGAGGAAACGCCGGGACTTTTGACAATCAGTTGACAGTGTTTTCACAAAGATGTACAAAGATAAGACAACTCATTAAGTGGTCAGCTATTCAACATTTTGATCAGTGTTCCTTCAAAATCATCACATTCGTTTATGAGAGCTCGTACCACTTTCGTAAAATAGCTGACATTGATAAGTTCTAATTCAGCATTATGCATATGAGAGTATGTTTGCTTTTCGCCTATCTTCTCAATACACCAAAAGCCAATTTTCCTCTCAGAACTTCGTTGCAGTAACAAAGTAGATAGATAATGTGGAATATCATCAACCGATGAAAAGCTGGCCATACTTGGCACTGAAAACTCGAGAGTTGATTCAAACCTGATAATATACAGAGTTTGCTTACGTCCAGACTCCATGTTGAACTGTAATATCACTCGCTTGTCATTCGAGTCATATATCTTCCACCCGACTTCGTTACAATACTTCTGGATGGTGTTCCTAAAATTGACACCAGAGAAAAGCGAAGCGAAACTAGACATTTGACATTCCTTGATATTGGATTAATGTGGTTCCTCCCTTCCGGAAAATCACTGGTCGTCGCCGGAGATGGATTTGATCGAGACTGGAACTCGCAGTTGGAGATTGGAACTGATGAAAAATAGCCAAATGTGACGAAAATGTCAACAAGAAATGAGTGTATCTCAAATTACGGGCATCGCTAAGCCGTTTGTTTAGGTAGTGATAGTCATCAGTGTATAATTTTTTGACTTGCTAAGATGAACTCCGCGGTCGTATATTGTGCTCATGAGAAGCCTCCTTTGGCACTAAACAAGATAAACAAGACATGAAAAAAGCACGGATCATTGAAATTACCCGGTTTGGCCCGCCGGAGGTTTTGAAGATTAAAGAAGAGACACTCCCGCAGGCAGGGCCCTCTGACGTCGTCATCGAAGTGAAAGCCATAGGATTGAACTTTGCGGATATCTTTGAACGGTTGGGCTTGTACGAAGCCGCGCCAAAAGCGCCGTTTGTGCCCGGGTTTGAGGTAGCCGGAGTCATCGAGGAAGTCGGCCCAAAGGTGCCGGGATTGGAGCTCGGGCAGGCCGTCCTGGGCATCACCCGATTTGGGGGCTACAAATCGCGGCTCCGGCTCGATCACAATTTCGTGCGGCCACTGCCGCAGGATTTTACCTTTGCAGAAGGCGCTGGCTTCCCGACAACTTACCTGACGGCTTATCACGGCATGATCAATTTGGGCCATCTTAAAAAGGGCGAGAAAATTCTGATTCATGCAGCGGCTGGCGGCGTTGGCACGGCGGCGATTCAAATCGCTCAGATTTTTGAGGCCGAAATCTTCGCCACTTGCGGCTCCGAGGAAAAGGTCGAGTTTCTCAAAACCCTGGGCGACTTTCACATCATCAATTACACGCGCAACGACTTTGAGAAGGAAATCCGCACACTCAATCAAAACGGCGGTGTCGATGTGATCATGGATTCGATCGGTGGCGCCACGTTTCGCAAAGGCTATCGCCTCCTCAATCCCATGGGACGGCTGGTGATCTTCGGCCTGGGCAGCCTGATGCCTTCTGGCAAAAGGCCTAATTGGCTCAAGCTCGCCTACCAGGTTCTCACGCTGCCGAGGTTCAGCCCATTCAAGATGATGCCGGAGAACAAGACCATTGCCGCGTTTCACCTGGCATACATGTTTGACCACATCCGTGAGTTTTCCTCTGCCTTTGACCAGTTGTTAACCTGGGCGAACGAAGGCAGATTGCGCACTGTCGTTGGAAAGACGTTTCCCTTTGAACAAGCGGCAGCCGCGCAGACCTATCTACAGAGCAGAAAAAGTATCGGCAAGGTCATTTTAAGCGTTGATGAGTGAGTGCCAGGTAAATTTGCAGATCGAAAATCGCGCGCGGTGACCAACGCTATGTTCTATTGTTCTATTGTTTTATTGTTTCATTGTTAATCAGGAGCAGCAATAGAACAATAGAACAATGGAACACTGGCCTACTTCTTCGGAAACGTCGTCTTGAAGACATAATCCCACAAAGGCGAGCTCACACCATAGCCCAGCTCCTCATCCTGATAATGATGCCGGATATGATGGCGCTTCAACCACTGCCCGATACGGCTCTTCATGGGAAAGTGGTGGGTGGCATAATGTATGGTATCATAGCACACATAGCCAAACAGGAAACCCGGGAAAAAAGCAAACAGATACGTTTGCTCCAACAGCAACCCAAAGACGCCGTAGAAGAAAAGAGCGAGCGGGATGCTGATGACCGGCGGCATGACCAGGCGGCGCGAGTCGTTAGGATAGTCATGATGAACGCCATGCATCAGGTGCAGAATGTACCTGGCCACAGCGCTCGAGCCTTCAAGGTGGAACACGAAGCGATGGATAACATATTCAGTAAACGTCCACGCAAGTATCCCGCCCAGGAACAGGCTGAGCAGCGCCAGAACAGATAGCGTGGGGTGCGCGAGGGCGCGATAGACCAGAAACGCAATCACCGGTAAATAGAGAACGACAGGAACACTTGGATGCACATACGAAAGCCGGTCCAGAAATCGATTCTCGAATAATGGAACAGATTCATCTTTGTTGGAAACGTATCGCTGGGCCATTTTTTCCTCCTACCTTGCAAAACCGGGGATCCACAACCCGGAAGTCATTGATTATTCATCTAAAAGACACGATTCAATTCTAAGGGCATTGACATCTTTATAACCGCACTTTCGCACGAATTATTTCACACCGTTTTATTTTCGTCTTTTTGAATTCAGCCAGAAGGCGATGAACGCGACAACGCTGAAAGGAAGGAGAGAGAGGAATGCAGCGCTAAGATAGTAGGTATTCAGCACTTTTGTGACAGAGGAGCCAAAACAACTGGGACACCCCTGAACACTTTCAGAAGTCAGCAACAAGAAAGACAAAACGTAGATGGCGCTCAAACTTCTGACGAAGCGCTTCAAAACGGACACCGTATCAACCTCATGAGTTAGCTCAAATAAACCAGGACAAACAACACTGGCCAGATGGCGACGACAAAGTACCAGTACAAACCACAGAGTTCAGCCAGCGTGTCGCTGCGGGTGGAATAGGTCCTGGCTAAAGATTTCTTCAGGACGATGAGCAGGAACACCATCGCACCCGCCACATGCAGGCCATGACATCCGATCAGGGCATAAAATATTCCGCCATAGGTGCTGGAGGTCAAAGTCAAACCGAACCGGATCAGGCGAACCCATTCGGAGCCTTGAATCAAGAGAAACGTGGCCCCTAAGCCGGCGGTCGCAATCAACCATTTGGTCATGGTCATGGACAGGTCTGCCCGGCTGGCCCGCATCGCTCGATTCATCGTGAAACCGCTGGCAAGCAGAAAAACCGTATTGACCAGGGTCACCACGAGGGGAAGCATGGGTTGACCCGCAGGGGGCCATGTTTGGCTGTTGGCCCGCAGGATGAGAAAAACGCTGATCAGCCCGCCAAAAAACATCACTTCCGCGCCGATGAACATGAGCAGCCCCAGAACCCCCTTGTTGACCGGCGCTTGCTGTACCGAAGCGAAACCGGGGTCTGCCGCGCCCTTCAAACCATCGCTCTCGAGGCCGGAACTATGGCCATCATTTATCTCGGGCGTTGTCATTCTGGTCGCCATCGCTGCTGCCAATATTTGGGTTGATGTGTTTTCATGTTTAGCGATTGTAGACAATATCTGGTATGAGCGAAATGGTCATCCCGATGAAGAGCAAGACCGGAATGATGGCAATGTAACGAATCAGTCGCTGCTCGAATTTTAGATGCATGAAATAGACGGCCACCAGTCCCGCTTTGACGGCAGCGACGAAAAAAATAAATGCCACTGTCAGTGGCGGTGAAAATGGCAAAAGAACCGCTCCGACGCTGACAAACAGCAAAAGAAGCAGCCACGCCCAGACAGCGACATAGTTCGGATGCTCATGTTGAGTGTGTGACATATTCTAACTCCTTTCGGGTAAACTTCGGCAGTTGGCTGTTGGCCTCGAGCTTGCTGATAAGGTTATTTGTCATCTCTTATTTTTTGTTCAACTGCTCAACAGCGGCCCCTCAATACGAAAGATAAAGCAACGGAAACAGGAAAATCCAAACGACGTCAACGAAATGCCAGTACAGCCCTGCGTATTCCACCCGCTGCTGCGTTCTCGGCCAGAGCGTGCCTCTGACGGCCATAACGAAGAGCGCAAAGTTTGCGATAATGCCTGCCAGGACATGCAGGCCATGCAGCCCGGTCAAGGCGTAATAAAAGGCCCAAAACATGCCGGACAGCGGCGTGAATCCCTGAGAGATTTCTATCGAGTATTCAACCGCTTTGACGCCCAGGAATGTCACTCCGAGTAAGACCGTGAACAAAAGGTAGGTCCGGGCCGACTTCCTATCTTCTTCGTCAATCGCCTGAAAGGCTTTTACCATGGTCAAGCTGCTGGTGAGCAGAATGACGGTATTGAAGGTGCCAATTGCTGTGCTAACATGCTGAGCCATGTCAGCCCACGTGCCGGCACTGGCCATGCGGTAGAGAATATAGATCGCCAGGAAGCCGCCAAATACCATGATTTCAGAGGCTAAGAACCACCAGAGCGCGATTTTGCCTGACGGCGCTTGAGTTTGCGGATATTCCTCAACGGCGGAAACGGTGCCCATTCTGCTATCTCCCTTGTCTTAACATTAACGGTTCGGGTTTATTCTTCTTCAAGCTATGTCTGGTTCCAACGCTCTGCGTCCCTTTACTTGACGCGGAGCGTCAAATACTGGTTCCCACGCGGAGCGTGGGAACCAGACCGTGTAGGTGCGTGATCATCATACACCAAATCCTGCACCGAAGGACTAGGCCGCGGCCGCGGTTTTCTTCGGTTCATTCTGCGGCTGCCAATCCCGGCCATTGCCAGGCGAACTGTACTCGTACGGGCCATGATAAACCCTGGGCAGGGTAGCAAAATTGCCATGAGGGGGCGGCGAAGGCGCAGCAGCCCACTCCAGCGTGTTCGCCTGCCAGGGATTATCCTCCGCTCGTTTCCCTTTGAACAGGCTCCAGAAGAAATTGATCACAAAGGGAATCTGCCCGATGAAAAGCAGAATCGCGGCGATGGTGATGAGCTGATTGATCGGGCCAAAGGGCTTGAGAAAGTCATATTGCAACGGGTTGTAAATACGGCGCATGTGGCCACCCATGCCCAGCACGAACATCGGGATAAACGTCAGGTTGAAAAAGATGATCGTAAACCAAAAATGGATTTTCCCGAGCCCCTCGTTCATCATGCGGCCAAACATTTTCGGGAACCAGAAGTAGAGCCCGGCGAAGCCAGCCAGAAGGGCTGACGGAAAAAGGGTAAAATGAAAGTGAGCGACGACAAAATAAGTATCGTGAATGTAGATATCCACCGGCGCCGAGCCATTGAATATGCCTGTCACCCCACCGACGATGAACGTCAGAATCGTGCCGAGCGCAAAGAGCATCGGTGTGGGAAAACGCAGTGAACCGCCCCATAGCGTTGCCATGAAAGCAAAGATTACGATGGCAAATGGAACCGAGATCAGGATGGTGGTAATGCTGAAGGGCATCACCAACCGTGGGTCTATGCCGCTGACGAACATGTGATGCGCCCAGACCACGAAGCTGAGAACCCCGGCCACCAGGACTGAGTAGATAATGGTTTTGTACCCGAAAATCGGCTTGCGAGCAAATACTGGCAAGATTTCGAACAAAGCGCCCAGGCCGGGCAACAGGATCACATAAACCTCCGGATGCCCAAAAAACCAAAACAGATGCTGCCACAACAACGGGTCCCCGCCTCGATCAGCGATGAAGAACCCGGTGCCAACTGTACGGTCCAGCAGGAGCAAAATCGCCCCCGCGATAAGCGGGCCGACGGACAGCATAAAAAGAACCGATGCAGTGATCTGCATCCAGACCATCAGGGGCAACCGGTACATCGTGAGGCCGGGGGCCCGCATGGTGATGGTGGTAGTGAGGAAATTGATGCCGCCCATCAGGAAGGAGGTAAATTCCAACGCCAGTCCCAGTATCCAGAGATTCAGGCCCCAATTCACTCCCGTGAGCACGGGGTCTGCTGATAAGGGTGCGTAGCCCGTCCAACCAGCGGCCGCCGCACCCCCCGGGACGAAAAAGGAGGCGATCATCAACACCGAGCCGAGAAAGATAGTCCAGAAAGACATCATGTTTAGCCTCGGAAAGGCCATATCCGGTGCGCCAACCATCAACGGCAGCAGAAAGTTACCGAAGGCGCCCAGCAACAATGGCATGGCGACGAAAAACACCATCAGGGTACCGTGCATCGTCACCAGTGCGTCATAGAATTCCGGCGGAATGATGCCGTTGACCACCGTCGGTTCCGGAATCCAACCGGCACCGGGGACCGCAGTTTCAGGCCACGCGAGCTGCCAGCGCATGTAGTAGGCCAGCAGACCGCCAACGACAGCCATAAACAGGCCGAGAAACATGTACTGCTTGGCAATGACTTTGTGGTCGATCGAAAAAATGTACGTGCGAAAAAAACTCAGCTCCTTGTGCTCAGCCGCGTGACGGACCTCGTCAGCCATACTCTCCTCCTCATTTAGTTGTCATTATCTGCAGGTTGCCAGTTCTCCTGCACCCAACTGGCGTAGGCTTGCTCAGAATGAACATAAAGAAAGCCGCGCATGGTGTAATGGCCATATCCACACAACTCGGCGCAAGCGATCTCATACTTGTCGGTTTCGGTCGCCTGGAACCAGGCTTCGATTTCACGGCCAGGCACCAGGTCCTGCTTCAGGCGCAGAACCGGGACAAAAAAACTGTGGATAACATCCTGGGAAGTGAGAATAAGCTTCACCACTTTGTTGGCCGGCACGTGAAGGTCGTTCTCCAGCGTGAGATCGTCGTCGCTACCAAACATGCCGTCCGGCCCGGGGTAGGTCATGATCCAGTTGAACTGCTTGCCCTCCACTTGAATGGTCACCGCGCTGACTGGCATGTCCCCTTTGATTTGGTCATAGGCTTTCGCGCCGGCAAAATCAATCCACAGGTCGAACACGAGCACGATGGCAGCTGGAATCAAGATCCAGCCCGTTTGTGGCCACGCCCTGCCGTGCACAAATTTCGCCCGCTGCCCCTCTCGACGACGGTACCGAAACAGAAAATAGAAAATCAATCCCTCGCCTAGCAGAAATCCGATTCCGACGATCCAGAAGATCAGATAGAACACCGAGTCAATCTCACCGCCAAAGGTCGAGATGTTCTGCGGGAACAAATCAAACATGGTCTCACACCTCCAGGTTTATTCGTATCTTGCTCGAGCCAATGCACCAAACGCGATTCCGCCCCTGGCGATTATATTACATCTTCAATGCAAACAAATACTTGCTTTATAGAAAGTCGATGGGACGATCTTGGCTCCTAAAGTGGCAAACCGTGTCAAAGGAACCAGATGGACAAATTCGGACTGCGTTATCTGCTTTAAATGGTGAATAAGATAAGCGAATTGCGGATGAATGTCAAGTATTTTTTGACGATAATGTCATCTTATAGTCACATGAAGCTTGATGGCCACCCTGCAAACGGCCTATTGGGCCTCATGACAGTAGCCGCAGAACCCTGCGCCCGCCTGGCGTGTGTTGGTATGACAGGAGTAGCACAGGGCATTGTCATCATCATGCAGAGACGCGTCATCCCCGATCTGGTCTGCGAAGCCCGTCTCGTGGGTTTTGGGGTTGGTCCCCTGCACGCCGTCAAAATCGGTGTGGCAGAGTAAACAGGTGGGATCATCCCCCTCGGTGCTATGGCAGGCCGCGCAATTTTCAATGTCTCGCCTGGCGAGCTCAGCATGGCGGCCGCCGCCGGTGCCGACGACCCCTGCAAGTGCCCCCCAATCGGGCCCGCCATGCCAGACAGGTTTGCCCGCCACGTCCACGCCTTCGGCTTCGTGGCACGTCTGGCAAAAATTCTGAGTTTCGTGACAGACGGCACACTCCTGCGACCGGCCCTGCGCTTCAAGAGGATGAGTGAGTCTAAAATTGAGATCGTGCACGCGGGAGATAAGCAGACCCTTTGTGCCCCCGCCAAGCGAGGGGAACATCGGTGTTTGTGTATCGAGCACGGGCGCCGAGGCCGTCATGAACAAAGACGCCCCCTGATGACACTCTGCGCAATCGTTTCGCGTGTGACAAACGCTGCACGCCTCCTGATCGATACGGGCCAGATTTTTGTGTGTCACAAGATAATCCGAGCTATGGTCAACCGGCCTGAGGGTGAGGGTATTGGTGTGGCAGTTCACGCACTCGAGTGTCGCCTGCTGGTTGTTGTGACACCTGGCGCAGTCTGGCATCTGTGCCTTACTGTGATCGTCAGCGTAGTCTACCCTGTCCAAATTCTTGTGGCAGGTTTCGCAGGCCACTTTCTGCTCGAGAACATGAAATTCATGGTTGAACAGAAGCGTGTTTTCGACAGCGGGCAGCGGCTGCCGGGTCTCCTCGTCCTCGAAATGGCAGAGCGTGCACGCTTCTTCATCCTCGACCTCATGGCATCCCTGACACTCTTCCTTTGCAGGCAGCAAATTATCGCTGGCCAGCGTGCTCTGCTCAGCACGGGTATGACAATCCGCACAAGCTGTCTCTACCTCCTTCTGGTGAAACTTGTGCGAAAATTTGATCACTTCTTTTGATTGCTTCAGCGGACTTTGGGATAAAACGTGCCAGCTAAGTGCCAATGTGATGGTTATCACTCCCAACCAGAACTTGTTCAGCATAATCCCTCACCGGTTTGCCTCAGATTCGTTTTCTTCCTCATCATGTCCCTGCTCGACAGCTTATAAGCTGCGCTTGAAAAACCAATAGCTTGCTTTGACAAAGATTCGAAAATCGCTGCTCGAGAACCGATTGCGGATGCCCTGGCCGAGGATGTCGATGGCAAGCTGCTTGCGCGGACGGTAGTTGAGACCGACACTCCCGGTCAGGGAGGTGTGGGTCTCGAGGTCGTCATCGAACAGCGTGTAACGAGCCAGCCCGGTCGTGGCTACCAGTCCCAGTTTCGGTGTCACGGGATAATTCAAGGCGGCGTATGCGCCGTTGTTTTGGCCGCCATACCCTTTTCTGAAATTGTAGCCGAGCGAGCCGTACTTTCCTCTAACGCCCAAACCAAAACGAACCGTTTCGTCGCCGTCATATTTTTGAACGGCGAGATTTCCGTTCAGGAACCAGCGCTGGCCGAACCGGTAACTGCCGCGCACGCCGAACTCCTGTGTGGTGTTTTGCTCAAACACCGTGAAGATGGAATTTGCTTCGATGAGTGGTGCACGGTGGATAAATTCACCACTCAATGTCAGTTTATCAGAAGCTGCCAGCCGGAGTTCAACCTGCCCGCGGCGAACACGCTCTTGCTCGAGGTCATAATCGAGCCGGCCATAGAGGTTCAACTTGCGCGCGAAACGCCGGTGGAGGTCCAGGCCAAGCAGCCGTTGCTCCAAACTCTCGAAGGTGATTTTTCTGCCGGTATACCGACCGGGCGCTGAGTAAGCAGCAGGCGCCCGGTTTCTTTGCATGAAACTAACCAGGACCTTCGTACCGGCCAGCTTCGTGGTACTCACCCGGAAGCCGAACGCATGTCGGTCATCCCAGTTGCCGATTTCGATTTCATTCGAAAACGGCACCAGGATGCCTGCGAAGCCTCCTATCTTGACACTCTCTCCGATGCGGAAGTTGAGATCGATGCCGTCAACGGTGCCGTATGCAACGCCAGAATAGACCCGCTGCCGACCCAGGCGAACACGCTGGACCAGGCCCTTGCGTGCGTGCCACTGAAGGTAAGTGTGATAGATTCGCGGAATGGGATCGTCCTCCGCGGACTTTGCCAAATCTTGTGACAGCAGGCCATAAAAGTGAAAAGACACGCGCCTGGAAGCAAGATTCCCAATGGTGACCTGTGCTGTTTGGTACACCCGTGCGTGCGTCTCGGAAAGCGAGTCTGCCGGGTTTCTCTCCCAGGAGTAGACCGTGGTGGAGAAGCGACCACTCACCGACTGCCCATAGACCTGCGTGGTCAGAGCTAACGCGAGCAAAATGTAGATCAATCTCTTCAAGACCCTGGTCCCCTTTCTTATGTGTGAAGTGCGTCGTACGTCCGACTCACCTTATTTCTTGCGCCTCCTGGCTGCAAAGGGAGGCGCAAGGTCGTCAAGGAGGTAGATAATGAATTGAGCAGCATTGAGCTTCACTCGTCATTTGTTGTCACTTGCCTTGCGGGCGTCATTGAGCAGGCAAGGACCAAATGACGCCCGCAGGGCAAATGACGGCGCGAAGCGCTAAATGACTTTTTTCGCAGCAAAGTCTGCAAAAAAACCCAGGCTCTCTCTGGTCAGGACGCCCGTCAAAACATGGGGAATTCCTGACCAAAAACATTGACCAACCCGTTTGCGTGTTTGCTTTTGTCACTGATGTTTCCTTGTGAATCCATCACCAGGTTGTGACAATTGACACAGGCGGTCAGCTCAAACGGGTTGTGCCCGGTGGGTGGCAAGTCATGGCACGTGCCACAGGTGACCGTTTCAGGGTTGGTCCACTCCGGTGAGGCCTGATTGCCTACGATGGAGTCAGCCGAGTAAATAAAGGCAAAGCTTGACTGTTCCTTTGCTAAACTCCAATTGCCATGACAGTAGACATTTTCACAGGACAAGCTATTATCGTTCCACCGTGGCTCTGCCTCGTCGAGCAGCGCATTTTTGCTGAACACCACCTCAGCGGGTAATGGTGAATCGATGTGCTCGGGAGCGTCAAACGTCCCCGGAACGACGTGACAAGTCGAACAGTCGAAGCCATTGCTGAAAGATGCGCCAGAGAGATGAGGTGTATGGGCCCCCACGCCTCGGACACCGCTGCTGAAGTTGTCTGCCAGATCTGTTGGGGGAGCGCCGGTTTGATTGTCGACACCGCCATGGCAGACCGTGCAATCCTCCGGCGTAGACGGATGACAGGTCAAGCATGAACGATTAGCGATCCCCCCGCTGTAATCGACACCGTGACACTGCTGACAGTTTGCCAGATCCCATCCTGAGCTTTGCAAGAATACGCCGTGAAATTCCGGTGCGCCATCGCTTATCCAGTCCCGGGGGTGAACGGACAGTTCTGGTTCCAGATTAGCCGGGACGGGTTCTCTCAGTTCGCTGCATCGGTTGAGAAAAAGAGCCAGAAAGAACCATGGGAAAATGAGCCGCAAATCCATTCTGATGTGCATGGTCATTCTATAAGTTATGTTCGAGTCACATTCCTGGCGCAACAAAGTCGCTCAGGCATCTTCTTGCAAGAAATCAAAAAGCAATAACATAGCAGCAATGTACAAGCGTTTCACCTCGATGTTCGGCATTCAAATCACGGCTCTTTGTCCTTTAGATTTTCGCGAATGACATCGATCAACATCCTTTGAAGGGCGACGAAACGTTCAGCAATGATTTCAGAAATATTCCTCATCAGGATGTGGCCAAGATGACTGGCTGATGCGGACAATCGCTTGACGTCACTCGCTTTGAACTTCAACAATTCTGAATCTTGCATGGCTACCGCTGCGAGCGTATAGACGTAGGGCTCGGTCAGAGCGGACCACCCAAAAGCATCGCTCTTGAACTTTCGCTCCAGCGTAACCTCTTTCGAAACATGATAATAAGTTACCTTGAACCGCAGTTCTATCGCGCCACGGCTCACGATGTACAAATGCTCGGCAGAACTTTCAGCCTCAAAGATACGATCTCCCTGATTGACAGAAATCCTCTCACAGATCCCGGAAAAATCTTCCAGCTCCTTATCTGAGAATTCAGCAAATACACCCGTCTCTCTAAGTAAGTCGATCATTTCTCATCCCCTGGGGTTTAGTCATGCTTGTATTTCAACGGGTAGTGCTTGTGGGTGCCATCATCTTTTCTTTTCTCAAAGTCGAACGGCTCATCCTTGTTGAAAAATGGACTCTTTTCATTGTGGCACACCTCCGTGCACGATTTGCCGGTAACAGGGCTGTTGAGACCCACTTTCACCACCTCGGAGCGCTTGTAGTTTTTGTTTTTCAAATGCATATATTGCTCCTTGACGTACTCACTCCCCGCACCATGGCACATTTCGCAGCTTACGCCGGCAAGTTGTGGCGTCTCCTCGAGACTGACAAAGCCGCCGGACTTGCCATACCCCGTTGTATGACAGGGCAGGCACTCTGTGTCCTGAGTATAATCCTTTGCAGGGTCCAGACCCGCTTGCTTCTTGGCCTCAGCCCGCTCACCGGCTTTCAAAATGTCGAAGGCTTTGGCCATATTCGTCGTTTTCCAGGACTTGAACTGTTTGAGATGGCACTTCTTGCAGCCCTTGGTTCCGACGAAACTGTATTCATGCCCGGCCTGGTCCTTTTGTGCCAGCAGCACAGGCGGCAGAATAAGAACGTATGCAAGCACAGCTCTCAAAATCACGTTCATGATCGACCTCCGAATTGATTGTTAGTTTAACTGAGAGTTGTTCGTCCTCAAGAGCGCGTGGAGAAACGCGTACATATTCCTCATCTCATCCCCGCTAAATTGAGGCCATCGCATCACTTTTTCGGTGATCCTTGCCTCCATAACGGGTGCATGATTCCACATGATTTGCGCCATATCGATAGGAGATGCGACGCCTCTCGACCGGGAGAGGTCCGGGGCAAAGTCACCTCCTTTGGCATCGGAGCCATGACAGTTGACGCACCCCTTTTCTGCGAAGACCGCTCGCCCGAGCTCAGAATCGCCGGGCTTGTCCCTGAACTTCAGAAAGTAGAGGTAGGCAATTAAATCAGCCATTTCTTTTCCGCCAAACCTTGGCCAATTGATCTGTTGTTCTTCCATGATCGATGCCATTTCAGAGCCATGATTCCACATCACTCCAGCGATTTCCGTTACGCTGTAATCCCATTCCAAATCCCCGAGATCCGTACCGATGTCCTGACCTTCACCATGCAGGGCATGGCAGTCCAGACAGCTCTTGTTTTTGAAGACTTGTTGGCCGCGATTGGGATTCCCCGGAGACATATAAACGCGCTCCCTTTCTGTACCCTGGCTCGCCTCTCGGATATACGCACTCAGGTCGACAATTTCGCCCCTTTCGAATCTGGGGCGCTGCAAACCCATTTTCAGGATTTTCTTTTCCATTTCAGGGCCGTGATTCCACAAAGCCTGCGCCATATACAGCGGTGAAATGTACTTCGCCAGCTTGTCAAAGGCGGGAGCCAGATCGCCGCCTTTGCCGGCGATGGAATGACAAACCAGACAACTCTTTTCTTTCACCAGGATTTTTCCACGATACAGATCGCCGGGCTCACCCAGGTAGCGCAAATAATACAAGTATGCGATCAACTCGACCATTTCGGTGCGGGAGAATTCAGGATAGGACAAATCCAGTTCTTGCATGCGCCTGAGCATTTCAGGAGCGTGATTCAACATGATGCCGGCAAGCTGGAGGAAGCTGCCGTAGAAGTGTTTTTGCGCCAGATCCGGGCCGATATCCCCGCCATCGCCTTTGATGGCGTGACAGTTTACGCATCCTTTTTGTTCAAAAACAAACCGCCCTTTCAGCGGATTTTCGACCATGAACAGCTCCTGGGCTGAGAGGCTCAAAGGCATGGCAAGAAAAGAACATAGCAGAACCATCAAGCCACGCTCTGGAAGGGATTCCCCCTGTCCGACCTTATTCTTCTGGGTGTATTTCATTTTTTCCTGCTCCAAAGTGATCATGTTTCTCGCCTCTTTGCAGTCCGACGAACACATAAGTCAGGATGGCTGCCAGGGTAAAAAAAACCGGGATGGCGACGATGCTGATGCCAACAGAAGCGTTGAGCGCATCGTTGAGTCTGTGCGCCACACGAATCAGGTTGAAAATCCAAACAGCCACGCTCGAGACAAAAACCCAGATCAAGGACACAGAGGCAAGTTGGAGAAAATAAATTGTGTTTGACCGTTTCATTGCTCCACTCCTGCTCGTTTGCTCGCGGACTCCGGCAAAGGCTGCTCAGGCAAATACGATTGCAACCGGCTGGCAACTTCTCGCACACTGTGTTGCCGGCCTTCCTGAATTTCCCAAATTGAAACCAACGGAAAGTACTTGGAGAATAAAACATAGCCCAGAACAAACACCGCAAGGCCCCAGGCAAAGAGACTCCACTCGGTGAGCGAGGGGATGTACATTCCGGTCGGATAGGGTAATCTTGGATTCGCCAGAGACGGCACGACAATGATGAGGCGCTCCAGCCACATGCCGATCACAACGGCAATCGAGGCCACCAGAATCCCCGGAATCTTCTGTGTTTTCGGGTTGGCGAGAATGGTTATCGGAACCACGAAATTGCAAAAGATCATCAGCCAGAAAAACGGCGACATCTTTCCGACGAACTTGTAGAGGAACACTCTCATCTCGTTAGGCTCGTGCCCGTAATATCCCGTCAGATATTCAGAGAAAGTAAAATAGCCCCACAACATCGACATGATCAGCAGCAGCAGCCCCAAATACTTGAAATGAATCTCTTTCAGGTAGGGCTCCAGCTTGAATGCCTTGCGAAACGCAATCATGGCAATCAACAAGGCCGCGATACCGGAGAAAATGGCGCCGACCACAAAATAGGGACCGAAAATCGTGCTGTGCCAACCGGGCTGAATGGTCATAGAAAAGATGAACGAAATGACTGTGTGAACAGAAACGGCAATCGGAATCACCATGACCATCAGGATGTTGATGGCTCTTTCGAGCACTTTCTTCTGGTGTTCCGTGCCCTGCCAGCCCCAGGCCAGGAATTCGTACAGCCAGCGGGGCCGCGTGCCGCGATCCCGCAGGATGGCGATATCCGGAATCATGGGAAGATACAAATAGACCGTACTGGCGCCAAAATAAGCGGTGATACTGGTCACATCCCAGAGCAGGGGGGACTGCAGCCGCCCATCGGTGAAAAGATGCATCATGCGGTCAGGCCGGCCCAGATCGAGGATGGGATGCAGGCCTCCGATCGCCAAAACGATGGCCGTGATGACCTCTGCCATCCGGGTGATCGGACGCCGCCATTCCGCTTTCGAGAGTCTCAGAATCGCCGAAATCAGGGTTCCAGCATGGCTGATACCAATGAAGAAGACGAAGTTGATAATATAAAACCCCCAGGAGACGGGCTGATTGAGCCCGGTGACGCCGAGGCCAAGCACAACTTGCCTGATGTAAGTATAGACAGAGAAAGCGATGATGGCTAACAGGACACAAACCGTGATGTAAAACCCCTTGCCCGTGTGCTCGATGGGACGTATCAGCACTTCATCTTCGAATGAATCCTTGCGCAGTTCAGACATTTATTCCACCTCTGACAGATAAAAAACTTTCGGTTCGGTGCCCAAATCTTCCAGCAATTGAAAGGCGCGCGGGTTTCTCCTGAGCTTGCTGACCTGGCTTTTGGGATCGTCGAGATCGCCAAAGTAAATCGCTCCGGTCGGGCAGCTTTCCATACAGGCCGGGATGTAATCTCCCTCTCGCAGCTCGCGGCCTTCAACAGCAGCCTGCTCTTTGGCTATCTGCAACCGGTGAATACAAAAGGTACATTTTTCCACCACGCCGGCCGGGCGCAGCGACACATCCGGATTGCAGGCCGCTCGCATTTCCTCCGGCCATTCGGGTCGGCTCCAGTTAAATGATTTCACCGTGTAGGGACAGGCGACCTGGCAGTATCGACAGCCGATGCATTGCGGAAAAATCTGCGTGACGAGGCCCTCATCATTGAGATAGGTCGCACGAACCGGACACACTTTGGTACACGGCGGGTTATCACATTGAAAACAGGGCCGAGGCATGTAGCGGACTTTCACATCAGGAAATTCCCCCTCGTAAGTCGTGAGGATATCCATCCAAAGCATGGTGCGCCCGCGGTCCGATTCATCCGGCCCGACGATGGCGACGTTGTTTTCGATCTTGCAGGCCGCGACACATTCCCCGCAGCCGGTGCACTTGTTCAAATCGATGACCATACCCCATCTTGGCATACTAGGCTCTCTCCTTTCCGGTGACTTTTTCGATCGCAATCTTCGTACTGATCAGCGAAGGAGCGCCACGCAAGTAATCATAGTCCTCCACAACAATCTCATAGGGATTGACACCGATGCCTCTGGCATATCGCCCATAAGCTGAATGACCCAGCCCGAAAGGAATATAGGCGACCTCAGGCATGACCCCGGGGAGTATCTTTGCCTGGACCAGTAGACTGCCTTCCGAAGAAGTCACTTTGACCATGTCACCGTCGTGAATCCCATAGCTGTGGGCGGTTTCCGGATTGAGCTCAATCCAGGACTGCCAGTACTCGCGCGTGAGCAATCCAAACAATTCTTGCACCAAAGGCAGGTTGCTCCCCATGCCATTGACGTTGGTAATCAAATGATAGGTGAGCAAATGCAGATCAAATCGCGCGCCATTTTTTGAGGCCGCAGGGGGTTCATAGTGCGGCAGGTAGACAAGATCGCCACGCGCATCTATTTGCCAGCGCTGCAACAGCGAATCAAGGGCGCTCTCGAACCCATCCGACTGCCGGATTTTCGATTCGATCTCGTGTTTCAAAACCTGCGAATAGAATTCAAACCTCCTGGAAGGTGTCGCAAAGACCTTGTCAAAGTCCGGCTCCTGCGGAAAGGGATCGAGCCATCCCCCTTTTTCAAGCAGAACCTCCCAGAACTCTTCAAAGCCGGTATAGTCAAACAACTGCCACCCCCGTTCTTTCAGGAATGTCAGCCAGGCCTCGTCCATACGCTCGGTGAAAACGGTGCCTGCGCCGGTCTTGTATACGCCCTCTAAGCGCGTTTGGAGATACGCTTTGTAGTCCGGCCAGGGCAACGCAGAGGCCAGCGTCCCGCCCAGACGCTTGGCCATGCCCAGTATAGAGTCTCCCAGGTGACGGCTGTCGTACAAAGGCTCGATCACCGGTTGTTGCATGCCAAAATGGGAGAACTCCACCAGGGGAATATTATCGATGACGTCAAACTTCTCCAGGAAGGTATGGTCGGGCAGAATCAGGTCCGCGTACAGGGTGGTCTCATCCACAAAGGGCGAAAAGCTTACGATGAACGGAATGTTGTGTAGCGCCTCAACCACGCCACCCTGATTGGTAGAATGAAACACTGGATTAGCCTCTGCCAGAAGCAGAACATCCACAGGCACCTGCTGTTTTTCGGAGATGAACTTCGGTAGATTGACCGGTGTCTCGCCCGAAAAACAGAATCGATCATCCAGCTCGGTGAGCCCGGGTCTGGCCAGACCCGACCGCGCTACTTTGTCCGGCTCGAGTTTCGACAATTCTGCAAACGGCGGGGGCTTCTGCAGAGAGATAGGCTTTCCATTCGCGAAATTGCCTTTCAGGGCATTCAAACACTCGACAGCCCAGGCCGTGTAAAGGCCCTTGTTGCTGCTGTGGGCCTGTCCGCCGGACAAAGCCAGAGCAGAGCCCTCAGCGCCAAACTCCCTGGCCAGCTCAACGATTCTCTCTGCCGAAACGGATGTTATTTCGGCCACCTTCTCCGGATAATACTCTTGCGTGACCAGAGACTTGAACCCCCGGTATGAATTCCCGGCATCATCCTGCCAGTCATAAAACCCAAAGCACCTGTCTTGCACGAAGTTCTTGTCGTACCGGCCATCCTTGATCAGGACGCTCGCGATGCCCAGAGCTAAAGCCGCCATGGTCCCGGGTTTGATGGCAACCCATTTATCAGAAATGCCGGCAGTGCGCGAAAGACGAGAGTCGATGTGGACAATCTTTGTCCGCTGTCCATTTTCGCGATTTCTGAGCTCGGAATAGAGTTGATTGAAGCGAACCGGGGATGGGCCAACATCCAGCACATCCGCCCCAAAGTTGATCAACAGCCTGATGGTTTTGAAATTGTAACTGAGAGGCTTCTTATGACCTTGTGTGATATAGGTTGCCAGGGCTGAGATGTCCCCGGATTCAGAAACAAATAAATTCGGCGACCCGAACCCGGACATGAATCTCGAGAGCAAGTCGGAGAGCAGGGTGTTCACATGACCGGACCAAAATGCGAGCTTGTGTGTTTCATCTTTCTGCTGTAGCGCCTGCAACCGGGAGACAACCATCTGCATGGCCTCCTCCCAGGAGATGCTCTGCCACTGTCCCTCGCCACGACTGCCAACGCGTTTCAGCGGTGCTTTGATGCGGTCCGGATTGAATAACGCTTCGATGCCGGCTTCGGCCATCGGACAGATGCTGCCCCGGTTCACCGGATGAATTGGATTGCCCAGAATCCGCACTGGAATCCCGTCGATGAGACGGACCTTGATCCCGCAGCCGCCCGGACAAAGTGTGCAGACACTGGTTTTCCAGGTTTCAAGGCGGGGGGCGCCTCCAACTTTTTCGTACAGCTCATCCGGCACCGACCATATCGAATCGCAGCCCAGTCCTGCCATCGCAGCGCCGGCAGTGGTGAGGCCGAGGTATTGCAAGAACTCTCTACGAGTGATCTCCATACAATCGCTCCTGAATCTGGCTCTTATTCGTCATGGTCTAATCCACCACCTGTCCTCAAGTCAACGGTGACACGCATAACAATCATTGGAAACCTCGCGCGTTTCATGACAATCCATGCACCATGCCATCGTTATTTCCTGAACGGGTGCGCCCACCGGCGTTGTCAGGGTTCCGACGTCGCCATGGCAGACCGTACACTCCAACTCGCCAAGCCTGACGTGCCGGCGATGAGAGAAGTAGGCGTAGTCCGCCACGCGATAGATTTGCCGCCAGGGGATTTTCGTCTTTTCGGTAACAAATTGAAGTAACGCCAGTTCTGCCTCGCTTTCGGTCATGGCTTCCTCATGGCACTCGGCGCAAAGATCGATATTCGGGATAGAAGCCCGTGGATTCTCTTCGGCGTATTGATGGCAGTCCAGGCACTCCATGTCATTCTCTTCTACATGTATGCTGTGGCTGTAGGCAATGGGCTGCTTCGTGTCCTGCCTTTTGAGGAACCCGGCTACCATGAATGTCAACACAACGGCGAGAACAATGGATAGGGTCTTTTTCATGTCTCAACGGTCCGTAACGTAGGTTGTTAGGCTGTTAGCCTACAGTCTGTCTACCTGAATAATGTGCAAGAGACCGAAGACGAGCCTCGATCTCTTGCGTCGTGGCGGCCCCTACTTGACCAGGGCCATTTTCTTTATCTCGCTAAAGCCATTGACTGACAGCTTGTACAGGTAGATGCCGGAGCTCAGGTTGGCCGCCCCAAAATCGATCGTGTGCGCACCAGCGTCCAGGTTCTCATCCACCAGTGTTGCGACCTCCTGACCCAGCAGGTTGTAGATTTTCAGAACCGTGTGACCCGCATCGGGAAGACTGAACGTAATCGTTGTCCTCGGATTGAACGGATTGGGATAGTTCTGATTCAACGCGTAGGTCCCGGGGATCTGCGGGCCCGTTTCAGACACGCTGCTGATCAGGGGGAAGTTCAACGTGTAGACGGTAGCATCGAAGCCATCCCCCGGGTGCCCGGAGCCTTCGTTGTCAAATATCTCAGTCGCAAACTGGACTGAACCCTCTGAAACGACGCTAAAATCATCGCCATCGCTGGTCAAGGCTCTCTTGAATTCAACCGTCCAGACGCCATTATCATATTTCCCGGCAGCATGAACAGAAGCGCGATTTCCGGTAGGCAGGGCCAGGATTCTACCCGGAATAACCGCACCGGTGGCAAATGCGGCCGTGCTGTCAAATTCAACTGCCAGCTCGGTGGTGCCGGGCGAGACGCCAAAAGGATCGAATGCGTTGAGCGCATCCTGGTCCGCCATCAGGAACGTAACATTCGCGCCCGGGTCTGTAGCGGCCATGAAGCTGGGAAATCCGGAGCCGACCGGCAGATTCTTCGAATCAATGCCGCTGCCCGCGTCGCCGTGGCGGCCGGTGGTGTCCCAGAATTTGTCATCCGCGAACCCCAGCGGATTGGTGCGCGCGGCCTTCCAGTGCCAGACATCAACCTTCCCGACCTGCGTCTGCATGGCGATTCCCTGATGGCACATGGTTGTGCAATTCGCGCCATCGTCGCCGTTCTGGCCCATATCCCAAATAATGCCGACCCGGTCTTCATCGCCGGCCTGACTCCAGCTCGTCCCGTCGAAACTCCACTGGGCCTTGTTCACATTTTCTGTCGAACTCTTGTCCGGCCATTTCGCCAATACATAAAGATAATCCGAGTCCACCATGGACTTGATCGTCAAGCCTTTGGCGGTCGTGATCATGTCCGAGGTCCACTCGCCGTTCGCCTCGACACCATCCAGAGTGGGGGTGCCGATTGTGGCGGTGAGGGAATTATCAGAGGGCAACTGCGGAAAATTCATGGTGAAAACCGTGGCGTCAAAGCCATCTCCAGGATGGCCAGAGCCCTCATTGTCAAAAATCTCGGTAGAAAAATCTACCGACCCGCCCGGAACAACTTCGAAGTCGTCGCCATCGCTGACCAACGGTCTGGAGAATTCGACGGTCCACTTGCCATTGTCATACTTGCCAGCCACGCGAACAGATGCACGATTTCCTGTTGGCAAACTCAGGATTCTGCCCGGGATGACCGCTCCTGCGGAAAATGCCGCCGTGCTGTCAAACGCCACCGCCACCTCAGCCGTACCCGGCCCAACGTTGAAAGGATCGAACGCGTTCAACGCCTCCTGATCGCCCATCAAGAAATCTACATTCCCGCCCGGGTCGGAGGTCGCCATGAAGCTCGGGAATCCGGACCCGACCGGCAAATTCTTTGTATCGATACCGGAGCCCGTATCGCCGTGGCGACCCGTCGTGTCCCAGAATTTGTCGTCAGAATAACCTAATGGATTCGTGCGGGCAGATTTCCAGTGCCAAACATCCACCTTGCCGATTTGTGTCTGCATGGCAATCCCCTGATGGCACATGGTCGTACACGTCGCGCCATCGTCGCCGTTCTGCCCCATGTCCCAGATGATGCCAACGCGGTCCTCATCGCCTGCCTGACTCCAGCTCGTGCCGTCAAAGCTCCACTGACTCTTGGCAATGTTTTCGGTCGAGCTCTTGTCCATCCACTGAGCAAGGACATACAGATTGTCCTGGTCGATCATCGCCTTGATGGTCAACCCCTTCTCGGTCGTAATCATATCGGAAGTCCACTCGCCCGGAGAGTCAACCCCGTCCAAATTCGGAGATCCGATTGCGGCCGTCAGGGAGGTTTTGGGCGTAGAGGGCGTCGGGAATTGCATGGTGTAAACCGTGGCATCAAACCCATCACCCGGGTGACCAGAGCCCTCATTGTCAAATATCTCGGTAGAAAAATCTACCGACCCGCCCATGACCACGTCGAAATCATCTTCATCCCCATCCAGCACCCGGCGGAATTCCACGGTCCAGATGCCATTGTCGTACTTCCCGGCCGCGTGCACCGAAGCGCGATTGCCGGTGGGCAAGCTCAGAATTCTGCCGGGAATGACGGCTCCGGCGGAAAATGTCGCGGTGCTGTCAAACGCCACCGCCACCTCAGCCGTACCCGGCCCAACGTTAAAAGGATCGAACGCATTCAACGCATCCTGGTCACCCATCAAAAAATCTACATTCGCGCCCGGGTCGGAGCCCGCCATAAAGCTCGGGAATCCCGACCCGACCGGCAAGTTCTTTGTATCGATACCGGTGCCCGTGTCGCCATGACGGCCAGTCGTATCCCAGAATTTATCGTCCGAGTATCCCAAGGGATTCGTGCGGGCGGATTTCCAATGCCAAACGTCTACCTTGCCGATTTGTGTCTGCATGGCAATCCCCTGATGGCACATCGTCGTACACGTCGGGCCGTCGTCGCCGTTCTGCCCCATGTCCCAGATAATGCCAACGCGGTCCTCATTCCCCGTCTGACTCCAGGCGGTTCCATCAAAGCTCCATTGGTTCTTGGCAGTGCTTTCGGATGAGGACTTATCAGCCCAGCTTGTCAGAACGTAAAAATACGTCTCATCCACCATGGCCTGGATGGTCAACCCCGCTTGCGTGGTAATCGCATTCGAGGTCCACTCGCCCGCGGAGGCGACGCCATCCAAAACGGGTGTCCCCTCTGTGACATTGACCGTGGTTTGTGCCAAGAGACCGTAAGCCGATAGCAGCACGGCCACGACACTCAACAGTACCAGTTGCTTCTTCATAATAGCCTCCTAATAAATGATTAGCAGCAGATTATTTCGTTTTGCTTTGGCTTTGGCCAAATCTCCTACCCCATAGATAGCCCCGAATTCAGGCTAGAGCTCTGATGATGGTTTCTCTTAGCGTAAGCAGATTCACCGGCTTCATTGCATAGTAGATGACCCCTTCCTGCAATACTCTCCCCCCCAGTTCCGTTGACGGATCATTGGAAATCACAACAAGCGGTATCTTTGGCCTGATTCTGCGAATGATCTTTACCATTTTGAGGCCGTCCAGCTGCGAACTTTCCAGGCTGTAGATGACCACACCATAATCGTGCTCCAGGAGTTCGAGAAGCAAATCAGCTTCATTATCGACTCTGCAAAAGCCGATGTCACGGTCCGCCAGCGAGGCCACAAGGGTGTTGCAAAGGTCTTGGTCCTCGCAAAAAGCCAGAATTCTTGCCTCCACAATCAACGTTCCTAGGGTTCACGGCGGTCGTAGACAAGAACCATACCAGCAGGATTAACCATGTTTTGAATGATTGCCAACCAATTATTCATTCGACACTTACGCCATGCACAGAACTGGGTAAGGTGACAAAAAAACAGCCGCTTGCCACGCCGGGAATGGGGTATCGATGTCCCATGCCCGCCAGGCGATCTCGATATCTAATTGTTTTTGCGCAACTTATAGCATGAGATCGTTCTGAGCGCCCGGTGTGGCAGCCGTGTCCCGCTTCCTGAGATGACCGGGAGTGGTTCCACCATGAGCGCAAATGCTGGAGGGAAAATGAGGGTGAGAGGGGCGTTGCGCAGACTTGCTGATGGAGAGGCTTCTTCAAGAAACAAAAAAACCGGGTGAAGTCAGACTCCACCCGGCCAGGTTAGTTGGAGGGGTTTTTCTTATTTGAGCAAAACCATGCGGCGCGTTTGAGAAGCAGACCCGACTTCGAGTCTGTACAGGTAGACGCCGCTGGGCACAAGATTCCCATTGGCGTTCCGTCCGTCCCATTGCACCGTGTGATTGCCGGAGGCCAGGGGCTGGTCCACCAAAACTCTGACAGTCTGCCCCAGCAAATTGAACACTGTGAGCTTCGTTCCTGCCAAAGCACCATTTGGACTCCGGATTTCGAAACGAATAGTGGTACCGGGATTGAATGGGTTTGGATAGTTTTGTTTGAGCGTGAACGCCTCCGGGATAACGGTGGCGGCACCGGACGCGGTCGGCACACTGGTCACCAAACCACTGCCTCGCACTTTCACTTTCGTGGCAAAGAAGCCACTGCTATTTAGCTTCTGAGCCCGTACTTCGACGAGCTGTCCCGTGGACAAATCCTCGATCGACAGGAAGACGTTCAGTCTGCCGAGAATCATCGTATTCGCGTCGAAGAGAACTTCCTGTCCAGCCACTCTCACGCCGTTGACGACAACATCTTGCAGAACCCCGGCGATCAAGAGCACCTCTTCCAGTTTGATGCGGGTTGCCAGGAGCGTGCCGTCTGGCTGTCGCAGGCCGCGAACCTCCGCCGTCTGGTCAACTCTCAATTCGCTAAAGGCGATGGGATTCTTCCTGTCATCCAGAACCTCGGTCGCGTTGTCCACCACGAAGCTAATCCCGAGCAGTCGAATGGTATCGGCCGCCAATGCTTCAATCGCGCCACGCACTTCGACCTCATTGCTACTCCGGTCTTCAATCTTGACGCGAATCGCGACCAATGTTCCGTCGGGTTGCAGGTCACCGCGAATCTCGACGATGAGACCGGCTGCCAAATCATTAAGGGTTATCTGAACGTTGTCGTTATCGAAGAACACCGTGTTTTCCGTGATGCCAAAAGTTTGGCCCTGGACGGTAATGGAGCTGCTGGTGAGATTGTCGATGACACCGGTAATTTCAACCTCGTCTTCAATTCTGTCTTCAACCTTGATCCGGGTGGCGAGCAGCCTGCCATCTGCTTGCAGGATGCCTTTCACTTCAACGAGCTCGCCGACCTGCAGTGTTGAAAACGGAATGGGGGTGTTGTTGTCCAGAACCTGTGTGGTCGCATCGACAAAGAACGTGATCCCGGCTAACACCAGACTGTCCGGGCCGATGGACTCAATCGTCGCGGTCAACTCGACTTCATCTTTGAACACGTCTTCAACTTTGATCTTGGTGGCGACCAGAGTGCCATCCACCTGCAGCTCCGCGTGGATTTCCACCACCTGCCCGACGCGCAAATCACCAAAGGCAATGGCGTTGTTGTCGTCATCCAGGATGAGCGTCGTGTCGGTCACGACAAATTCAAACGTGGCCACCACCAGCGAGTTATCACCCAGGCTTTCGATAGCACCGGTGATCTCCAGCTCATCCTTAAAAAAGTCTTCGATTTTTATCCGGGTCGCTAATAGGGAGCCATCTGCCGAAACATCGGCCCGGATTTCAACGACAAAGCCAACTTTGATATCTGACAGGGCGATTGGATTCTTCTTGTCATCCTGAATCAGGGTGTGGTCGTCAACCTGGAATAAGAAGCCAGCAGCGACAATGAAATCCGCGCCGATCTCCGTGACGGTACCGGTCACCTCCAACTCATCATCACGCCGAATTCTGTCTTCCACCTTGATGCTTGTTGCACGGAGCAGGCCATCGGCAGTCACAACGCCCCGGATTTCGACTACCTGGCCAACGGCTAAATCTGACAGCGTGATGGTCTCGCCATCGTGATCAACGATTTCAGTTGCGTCTGTCACAAGAAACGTGGTGCTGTTGACAACGATACTGGTCTCGGTCAGGGCATCGATGGTGCCCTTGAACTCGACTTCACCGTCTTCATCCTCTATCTTGATTCGGATGGCCAGGAGTGACCCGTCTCCGAGCAGGCGTGCTTTGACCTGCACAGTTTGGCCCTCGACCAGATCCTCGAACGAAATCGCGTTGCCGTCGTGGTCCAGAATCTCAGTGTTGGCATCGACAAGAAAGGTTTTACCAAGCACCTCCAGGCTATTGTCTGTAAGGCCTTGAATCTTTCCCTTCACCTCAACTTCGTCGCTCGAGAGGTCCTCCAGCTTGATGCGGATCGCCACGAAGTTGCCCTCGGCATCCTTGCGGGCACGAACTTTGACCAAATCACCTTCTGACAAATCCTCAAAAGCAATTGCCTGATTGCGGTCGTCGATGATTTCAGTTTGGGCGTTGACGAAAAAGGTCGTCGCATTCACAACTAGAATATCCGCTCCCAATGTCGTGATGGTTCCCTTGACTTGAACTTCTTCCCCCTCATCTGTGCCGCCGGTGATCTTGATGTCCACGCGGGCTCGGAATTCATTGCCACTTTCGTCCCGAATCCGGCCACGCCACTCCCAGTCTGAAACCGAGGCGTCGACCGTACTCAAATCAATGCTGGCCTCATACGTCCCATCCAGGGAATTGTCGAATCGGCCTTCAACATCATGGCCCCCACTCGCTGGTTTGAGCCGGAATTCATTCTTATCGATATCCGTGAAATCGATGTCCGGTGCGATGACTTGCATGTACAAGACATCTTCTCTGGCAAAAACCCGGTCATCCGACGAAAAGTCTGCATTCTTCGAAAGCGTGAACCTTTGCTGAGCAAAGACCCCATTGGAACAAAAGCAAACGAGCAAAGCAATAAAAACAAAAACAATGCGTTCGGTAAACCTCCTATTCATTTTCAACTCTCCTCAAGTTAGTATGAGTCATCATCATAAGTTAGTCATCGGGTCTATGTCATTCTGGAGTCGACCCAAGCTAAGCAAGAGCAGTGCCAGCGCGGGAAAGCCCAGGACCTGTTGACATTTCAAGTTCATAATTACATTAAATTTATCTTGTAACAAAATTGACAGAATAGAACAAACCGCCTCGCTCCGGAGCTTCCGGGTTTGTGCAAATCGTGCAAAGAGCTGTGAAAATCTTGCGCACATCCTAATCGTCTGAAAAAAGAGAAATACAATCATAATCATCGCTAAACTGCTCATTTCCCGCGGGCAAAAATGGAACGGCGGAGAAAGCAAGCACATCGGTTCCAAAACATGCCACAGGAGACGCTTTCTCCGCCGTTATATTTTCGTGAGATCAGACCGGCTGCAGAATCACTCGTCAGATGAAACCACGTCCGGGTAGAGTCTATCCAGACATCTCGGGCAGATGGAGTGCGTAAACTCTGCCTCGCTGTGATGCCTGATATAATGCTCAACTTGATGCCATCTTCCTCCATCATCGCGGATGCATTTGCATCCCGCGCAAATTGATAAAAGACGCTCGACTCTCCTGGGTTCAACCGGCTCTGTCGTTGCTAGATGCCGTCTTTTCCATTCACGCAAGGCCACGACTTTTCGGTACAGGAAAAAGATTGCGCCGGACATAAAAGAAAACAGTGCTGACACGATAAACTCACTCCCATCAGAAATCTTGTTGAAAACATCGAAATGAATTAATAAAACGCACAGACCCAGGGCCAGGATGGATGCGAAGATGGCCTCCCTGACACGCTTTGATTTCATACACTTCAGCAAGTACTCACGGATATGATTTTGCAAGAGGTCCCCTCGCTGTCTATCCCTTCTTTTTATGCTTGCCGGAAGACTAAAGCTTGGCCAAAAAAGATATGGCCTGACCTGAGCAATCACTGTGCCAGAAGAAGTATGGTCGACTCAAGCGATAGGCTCGGCCGCAATGCGCAATTCGTGCGCTACCTGCGCATATTTTACACAGACGCGTTAAGGAAAGGAGATTTAATTAAAGATGCCACCGTCAAAGATTTAGAGTCAATTGCAAGGTCGCCCGCGTGTCAGAGAATGACGGGACGAGCTCGATTCGGTTGATATGATTGTGGGCCTCAAATCGCTGTGGGCTTTTTCTAAGGATGGCGTCAATATAACTATAAATCCAGACTGTTGCAGAAAAGAGAATCAAATTGTTTCTAATCTTGTGTAACCTGTTGAAGGTATCAAACCGAGCACCAACTTTGGCCGGGTCAATCTCAGATAAGTATTTATTCTCTGCGTTATCACGCGCTAAGTGGGCGGCGAGCGAGCCGGCGACTCCTATCCCCCACAGGGTGGTGAGAAGCACGCCCTTCTTTTTTTCACCCTTGTAGCGCTGCCCCCAGCCGGGCAGGACCACGGAACGAATGGCTGCGGCTGGACGCGGATCGGCGACCAGGACATAGCGCACCTCCATTTTGCTATCCCTGATATCATTGCGACTCTGTTGTCTCCGCACCCAGGCGGTTTTGAGCTGTTCATAATAGTCCAGGATTTTCGGCGAAACCAGCAAGGGATCGAGCTCCAGAGTCGGGTCTAGAGAAAGCGCCAGCTCAAATTCTTGTCGCGCTTTTGGCTCCTTGTTTTGAGAATAATACACCAGAGCCAGGATCTTGTGAATCTCGGTCAACTGCTCCTGGGTGAATCTCTGGTACTCCTTTAAGGCAGAGGTCGCTTTGATTTCCGCCTCCGTGAAGTGCAGCTCAGTATATGCCCGCTGAATTTCATCCAGGAGCAAAGACTGCCTATCCTGCGCCAACAACCCCGCAGATGGCGCCAGTGCAAAACCGGCTAAAGACAAGAATAATGTGACCAGACAAGGCTTTATCATCGAACGAGCACCATTTTGCGGGATTCACTCCTGAAACCACTCTGCAACCTGCTGAAATAGATGCCGCTTGCAACAGCTTCGCCGTATCGATCGGTTCCATCCCAGACAACCTGGTAGTCTCCCGGGCTGAACTGATCATCGACCAACGTCTTGACTAACCCCCCCTGTACATTGTAGACCTTCAATGTCACCCGGTCGCGACCCGATGAAACTCTAAACTCCATCCGGGTTTCAGGGTTAAACGGATTCGGGTAGTTCTGTTCGAGGCCAAACCGTGCCGGCTGCAGAGGCCCCCGAACCAGGACAGAGGTCACGATGTCCGATGTTTTGGCAACTTCCATAGACGCCAGGACATGACCATCGGCATCCTGCCCTCCCATAACGTAAATCTTGTCCCCGACCGCTAACGCCGCAAACCCTTCCCGAGCCTGGTTCAAAGGCGCGCCGACATCCCATGTGTTTTCTGCCGGCCGAAAGAACTCAACAGAACCGATCACCTGGTCGCCAGGATTGCGGCCACCGATGACAAATATCTCGTTTGCGCTCGCCGCCGCTGCCAGGCCGCCACGCGCCGTCAACAAATCGTTGCGGTTGCTCGTCCCAACCGCCGGGTGATAGCGCTGGACCGCGGCCAATGGCCCCAGGGAGCTAAACCCTGCGATCGAGAATGCCGTGTCCTCGAAGGCAACCGTTGCAAAAGAAGCTCTGGCAAACTCCAACCGCCAGTCAGAAACGGTCCGCCACCTCCCACGAGCCTCATCATAATACTCGACATTGTCGAGAAATCTCTCCCCATCGTCGTCCGAATCGTCATCCGAATCGTCATCCGACCCGCCAAATCCTCCGACGGCGAACAACTGACCCTGCAGGACCACGGCAGTCAACCCTTCGCGCTCCTCCTTCAATTCACGAAACTTTTGCCACTCATTGCCCGAGGTATTGAAGAACTCGACCTTCTTCAATACCTCGCCTTCGTCATCGCGACCTCCGAGAACAAAGATCTTTTCCTGAAACACGACGGCAGCGGCATTTTCTCTTTCCTTCCTGAGCCGAGGCAAGCCGGTTTCCCAGGTATCGGTTATCGGGCTGTAGCTTTCAACCACACTCACAATTCTACCGTTGCCAGACCGCCCACCGATGACATAGATTTTTCCGTCCATAACAGCGGCACAAATGCTGGTGCGCGCCGTCGGCATCGGAGATCTGACCGTCCACACTGCCTGCCCGACCACCGGACTTGTCTTGTGCCCCCAAAGAATAACGAACAAAACCAAAAACCACCTTCTCATATACTTTCCCCGCTTGCGGTTCCACCATGGCTCTCTTGGCGCTGGCGAACCCTTCAAATTGCTATACCGCCAACGTGCTACTGGAGCCGGAATGACGCCTCCTTGGAACGGCTGCAATTTTCAAATTCATCCACAAATGCGATCGTCCAGAAATAAGTCCCGTCAGGTAACGAGTCCGGAACGGTGACGGAGAGGGAGGTATCCGGGATGCCGCCCTGCTGCCATATCAAGGTATTGAGACCAAAATTGACCCGAAAAAGTTCGACCTCCTGGGTATAGTCAAAGCTCAACTCCGTCGGCAGCCACACCAATTCCGGTGTTCTGGAATCGAGGAGGTCAAATCCCTGGGGAGAATCAGGCAGAGGCGTCTTTTCAATGATCCTGACCAGGAAAATAGGCGCTGATTGCGTGTGGAAGCCGGCGCGATCTGTTGCCGTCAAGATGATTTGACGACCAAAAACATCGTGCAGGTTCTTTCCAGGCAATCGGGATTCCGAGATGCTCTTTCTGAACACACCCACCGTCTCTGTCACGTTCAAGGTATCGCGATAACCAAGCTCTGGAATCTCGAGCTCGACCATCACAACATCTCCGACACCATCAGAGTCGTCGAGCTCAGCCTGAACCTGCAACAAAAAGAGGTCGTGCAGGGGAAACCAGCGACCAACGTGGCACGTGCTCAGCTCGGTGGTGACAAAAAAGGGCAAACCGTCCAGATTGAACTGCATGGATGCCACCTTACCCGCAACGACCTCGACAGAATCCGCCGCCCCGGCAAAGCCGTCTTTTTCAACCAACACCGAATAGCTTCCGGCCGGGATATCATCGAATTGGAATTGTCCGCTGGCGTTCGTGGTGACCATCCTCCCGGCTTGCCCCAGGAAAATCCGCACATCGGCTATCGGTCTGAACGGAGAAAAGAGTGTCAAGACCTGGCCGGTAATGGTTCCGACATCACGAAAACTGCTCGCCTGCTGATCCAGAGGGTTGTTTCTGTCGGCATCACTCAAGCAGCCAGACAATGAGACGAACCATGCGAGAGACAAGGTGACAAGAAGAAATCTCATGTAAACGTCCCGTGCATACGACATAAGTCAAGTTGACCACGGCGTTAAGACAGTCGCGTCCGGTGGAGTTTCAGATCTCATGTTTTCTTGGCTTAAGAACGAACCAACATCCCGATAAGTATAAGTCGGGAGAACAGTCGAAACACAGTCGGAGTCTGTGTTGGATCGTTAACCGGACATTAATAATGTTAAGACAATAATGACAGAAATGCAAACAAAAAAAGCCGAGGGCAAAACCTTCGGCTTTTTTCTGCGGCACAGATTGCGCGATTCTTTATTCTTCGCGCCTGCCGACTTCGATGTGGTAGCGGTTTATCAGACGATGCAGGGTGCGCCGGTCCATGTCACTCTCCTTCGCGGCGCGTGAAATATTGCCGTGGTGGCGGCGCAGCATTTTGGTCAAGTATTCTTTTTCAAAGCGCGCGATGAGCGCTTTCTTGGCTTCCTTCAAAGACGTATCCAGGGAAATTGAAACAAATTCGGTGCTGTTATGAGGGTGGTCGATGTTTTCCGGCAAATCGCTTGCTCGAATCCACTCATCCCGGGCAAGGGTTATCGCGCGCTCAATCACGTTCTCGAGTTCTCGGACATTCCCTGGCCATCCATAATTCTGCAGACAATGAAGGGCCTCATCAGAGATTCCTCTGATCACTTTCGATGTGGCCTTTGAGAACTTGTCGATGAAGTGTCTGGCCAGAATGGGGATGTCTTCTTTTCTTTGCCGCAGCGGTGGCACGTGGATGGAAATCACGTTGAGCCGGTAATACAAATCTTCACGCAACGTGCCATCCCTGAGCGCCACCTCCAATTTGCGGTTGCTGGCAGAAATGATGCGCACGTTGACGTCGATCAGCTTGGTGCCGCCCACGCGCCGAATCTGCCTGTCCTGCAACACGCGCAGAAGCTTGACCTGCAACGCCGGACTGAGCTCGCAGATCTCATCCAAAAAAAATGTCCCGTCGTTGGCGTATTCCAGAAGTCCCGGTTTTTGCCGGATTGCGCCTGTGAAGGCCCCCTTTTCATACCCAAAAAGCTCGCTCTCAAATAGATTTTCCGGAAATGCGCCGCAGTTAACCGGAACAAAGGCGCCCTCCCGACGGGGACTAGTGCCGTGGATACTCCTGGCGACCAGCTCTTTGCCCGTTCCGCTCTCGCCACTGATGGTGATATTGGCATCGCCAACGGCAACTTGCCGGATCCGGTCAAAGACCTTCTGCATCGCTACGCTCTTGCCAATAAGATTATGGAATCGCCACTTTTCATGCAGTTTGTTTTGCAGCTCACGCGTTTCCTTGTGCAGCGTCCTGAGCGATTTTTCAACCACACCGCGCAAGCGTTCTGCTCTAAACGGTTTCTCAATGAAATCAAAGGCCCCTTCCCGCATCGCCCGGACTGCATTTTCGATGCTCCCATATGCGCTGAAGATGACGAATGGCACATCGGGCACAGCAGCTTTCGCCTTCTGCAGCAGTTCAAAGCCGCTCATACCAGGCATGGAAAGGTCGCATATTATGACATCGTAGCTTCCCGACTCAATCTCCGCCGCTGCGGCGGCACCACTCTCCTGCAACGTCTTGACGTGATAACCGCTCTTTGCAAGAAACTTCATGCAGCTCTTCAACAGCTCCGGATCATCGTCAATGACAAGTATCTTGCCCCTGCCTTTCATGATTCCTCACTTCCTCTCAGGTATCTTCGTTGGAGCATCGCACCCTGCCGCGAGATACCAGGTTATGTAGTAGGGAAAGCCGATGACACCACCACCAAAACTTGACTGACCTCCCGAACGTGTTTGCGACTGATTTTCCTGAGCATCATATTCGAGACCGACTTCCGCGACAATAGCTGACACCAAAAAACGTACCAGGATGGAAACGGAGGTCTGGCCGGACAAATCAGAGCCATAAAGTTATAATTTATCAATATCTTGCTTCACGATCACCTTCAGCATGAGAATCTCTCAGCACAATTCTTCATCTTGAAAGTGAAAACAAATCAGGGAGAATTCTCAATTTTCGGAAGGCCGTCATCCGAGCCATGCCATAACGCCAGACGTCAAATTCCTCGCACATCATGGCAAACGGTGATGCATAAAACTCTTGACAAAGTTACAAGACTGTTGTATTCTTTATTCGATCAAATCAACTCCTTTCAAATCATCACGTGTTCAAAACCTTGTAAAGGAGGGCAATCATGAAAGAAAAGACGTTCCTGCATCTTAACGATTTCCACTGAAGATGCGCGCACACTCCCAGAAGAACGAGCAGTATCAGGCCATCCTTGGTTCGAAGCGAAGCATCATTCAAAAGCACATTTTAATCTCGGCATCAAGAGGAGGAGTGATATCATGCCAACTACTGTTCAACACTTAGTCGAAAAGGGGACAAACTCAATTGTCGTCATACTGGTTGTTCTGTTGGCTGCAAGCGGGCTTTATGCCCAGGGGGTCACAACCGCTGGCATGAGCGGTATCGTCAGCGATGATAAGGGCGAGGCTTTGCCGGGTGCAAACGTGATGGCGATTCATGAGCCCAGCGGGACTCAGTATGGAACAGCCGTGAGAAGCGGAGGCGCGTTCACCATCCCGAACATGCGCATTGGCGGTCCTTATTCTGTGTCTGTTTCCTTCATTGGCTTCAAGACGCAGAAAGAGGAAAACGTCTACCTCAGCCTGGGCCAGACCTTACGTCTCAATTTCACCCTTTCGCAGGAAGCGATCGCCATGGAGGCGATTCAAGTCACGGCCGAGCTGGATGAAGTTCTCAATGCCGACAGAACCGGTGCGGCCACTTACATCAACTCACAGCAGGTGGCGCAGCTCCCGTCGGTGAAACGCAGTACGCGAGACCTGATCCGACTGGACCCGCGCAGTGACGGAAACTACAGTTTCGGCGGCAGAAACTGGCTCTTCAATAATATCTCCGTGGACGGCTCCTACTTCAACAACCCGTTTGGCCTGGATGACCCGGCGCCCGGCGGTCAAACCAGCGCCGAGCCCGTTCCCTATGATGCCGTTGAGCAGGTGCAAGTATCCATCGCACCCTTTGATGTACGGCAGGGTGGGTTTACCGGCGCCAATGTCAATACCGTGACCAAGAGCGGAACAAACGAATTCAGGGCCTCCGCGTACAGTTTTGTCCGCAACGAAGACCTCCTGGGTAACGACGTCAGGGGCACAGAAGTCATTGCGAATCCGGACCTGACGTTCAACCAGTCGGGATTCACCTTGAGCGGCCCGCTCATCCGAAACAAGCTGTTTTTCTTCGTCAATGGGGAGGTCGAACGGCGAGACGATCCGGGGACGAACTTCGTGGCCAACCGCGGTGGCGAGGTCGAATTCGGAGAATCGCGCGTTGATGCAGAGACCATGAATGCGATCAGGCAACGAATGAGAGACGTGTTTAATTATGATCCGGGCCCCTTCGAGGGCTTTGTTCACGAAACCAACAACGACAAGCTGCTGCTCAAGCTGGATTGGAACATCAATGACAACCACAACCTCACATTCCGGTACAACTTTCTCGATGCCCGGCGCGACCTGCCGCCACATCCGTTTGTGCTCAGCTTCAACAACACAGGCCGCGGACCGAACGAGAGCAGCATGCCATTCAAGAACTCCGGCTACAGAATCAACAATGAGCTGAATTCTTTTGCGCTCGAAGTCAACAGCCGGGGCGGTAAATGGGCCAACCGGTTCTTTGCCAGCTACAACCGGTTTCGAGATTTCCGCGAGCCGTTCAGCGAAGACTTCCCAACCGTTGAAATTGGTGAAAATGGCCTGACGTTTACCACCGTGGGCCATGAGCCGTTCTCCATCCACAACATCCTGGACCAGGATGTGTGGCAATTCACCAATAATTTCAGCCTCTTTTCCGGAAAGCATGTCTTCACCTTCGGAACCAACTTCGAGGTGTTTGGTTTCTTCAATTCATTTAACATCTTCAGGCATGGCGTCTTCTTCCTGCCGGAAGAAACCGGCATCGGCTCGACGTTCGAGTCCGTCGAGGAGTTCTTCCGCAAAACCGATCCGAACAGTCCGGATTTCGTCGACCTGCGCGCGCTGATCACGCCGAGCTCCGCGCCCTTCAAGGGCGAGAACATCGACGTGGGACAGCTGGCGCTCTACGTCCAGGATGAATATCTGGTGTCGCAGAATTTCAACCTGATCTACGGCGTGCGGGTCGATTTTCCGCTCTATTTTACCGATCCCGTGGACAACCCGTTTTCCCGCTCGCTGACCGCGCTGGACGAAGATGACAATCCGGAAACCGTGGATCAGAGCGATCTGCCGGGCGCGACCCCGTTGTTCTCTCCGCGCATCGGCTTTAACTGGGATGTCAACGGCGACCGCTCGACGCAAGTGCGTGGCGGCACGGGCATCTTCACCGGACGGGTGCCGTTTGTCTGGATCGGCAACGTGATTTCGAACCCGGGCGCCAACCCCAACCTGTTCTCACCTTTCGGCCCTGACGTCGAATTGATACACACCTCCGATGATGCGGTGCTGCAGCAGTCATTCGACCTGAACGCGATGGAGACCGATTTCAAATGGCCACAGGTCTGGAACACGAACATCGCCATCGACCAAAAACTACCCTGGAATATGCTGGGAACGTTTGAATTCCTCTATGGCAAAGACATCAACGCGGTTTTCATGCGCAATGCCGACCTGGTGAAACCCGTGCGCAATCTCCCGGGACCGGATGGCAGGCCCTTCTACGGTGGCTTCGGCAGCAATGAGCTGAACCCGGATGGCGGCGCCGGCATCTATGTGATCGACAACACCAGCTCCGGATACAACGTCAATGTCACGGCTCAACTGCGTAAAACCTTCGATTTCGGCCTCAATGCCAGCCTGTCGTACAGCTTCAATGAGGCCAAGAACAAGCTGAAGTCGACGGAAATCGCCAGCGTTCTGTGGCAAAACCAGCCGGTGAAAGGGGACCCGAACAACCCGGCCCTGAGCTTCTCCGAATTCGGTCACAGACACCGTATTGTTGGCGGCGGGACGTACAGCAAACGCTGGTCAGAGAGTCTTGCCACGCATTTCGGCTTGTTCTTCGAAGCTGCCGAGGGAAACAGATTTGCCGGAGCCGGTGGCAACCGCTATTCGTTCATCTATTCCGGTGATGTCAACGGCGATGGCCAGGCGGGCAATGACTTGATCTACATTCCAAGAGATCAGAACGAGATCCTCCTGGAGGACTTCGTCGACGCCGGCGGCAACACCGTCACCGCGGCTGATCAGTGGCGAAGACTGGACGCCTTTATCAGACAGGATGATTATCTCAGCTCCCATCGCGGCGAGATCGCCGAGAGATTCGGCGCAACAAATCCCTGGTTCAGCAGCATTGATTTGAGAATCCTGCAGGACTTCTCACTCAGAGCGGGCACGAAAAGACACACCTTCCAGGTCAACCTGGACATTCTCAATGTCGCCAATCTGCTCAACTCTGACTGGGGGGTCCGGAAAGTCGCCAGTGCTGCCGCAACCTCACCCTTGCGCTTGACGAGATTCAACGACCAGGGGGCTCCTGTCTTCAACTTCACAGGACCGGACAAGACATTTGTTGATGATCCCGGTCTGCTCTCGCGCT